>CAVJBM010000240.1:9031-19610 GCA_963647775.1 Anaerovibrio sp. | reverse complement strand
CTATGCGGCCTGCGTGTCCCTGTGCACCAAGGGCGCCCTGCATGAGATGGTGGCCCCCGCTCTGCTGGCCATCATCGTGCCCATCGCCACCGGCCTGATCCTCGGGCCCACCGGCGTGGTCGGCCTGCTGGGCGGCGTGTCCGTCACCGGCTTCGCCATGGCCGTGTTCATGTCCAACGCCGGCGGCGCCTGGGACAACGCCAAGAAGTACATCGAGCGCGGCAACCACGGCGGCAAGGGCTCCGAGCAGCACAAGGCCGCCGTCGTGGGCGACACCGTGGGCGACCCCTTCAAGGACACCTCCGGCCCCGCCCTGAACATCCTGATCAAGCTGTGCTCCACCGTTTCCATCGTGTTCTCCGGCCTGATCATCGCCTTCAACCTGATGAAGCTGATGTAAGCATCGCCTCTCCCCCGCCCCGCGGCTTATGCCGCGGGGCGGTTTTTGCGTCAAAGGAGGGGTATGCCCCGGCGCTTTTCGGCAAACTGACCGCTCCGCCAGCCGGCTGCGGGGCGGTTTTTTGTGCTTTCCCTCTTGCTTTTCCCGGCGTTATTTGGTACACTAAAGCGAAAGAAATTACGGCAAGGAGTGACCCACTTTGATCACCATTCACAACGGCCCCGTGCGCTGGCAGCACGGCGCTCTGGTCCCCGCGGAAAAGGACGCCGCCGGCGTCGCCGCCACCATGGCCTACGGCATTCTCAAGGCCCACAACACCGGCGGCAGCATGGAGCAGCTGCACCTCCGGTTCGACGCCATGGCCTCCCACGACATCACCTACGTGGGCATCATCCAGACGGCCCGGGCCTCCGGCATGAAGGAATTCCCCCTGCCCTACGTGCTCACCAACTGTCACAACTCCCTGTGCGCCGTGGGCGGCACCATCAACGAGGACGACCACGTGTTCGGCCTGTCCGCCGCCAAAAAATACGGTGGCGAGTTCGTCCCCGCCCACCAGGCGGTGATCCACTCCTACATGCGGGAGCGGTATGCCGCCCCGGGACGGATGATCCTCGGGTCCGACTCCCACACCCGCTACGGTGCCTACGGCTGCATGGCCATCGGCGAGGGCGGCCCGGAGCTGGCCCGGCAGCTGCTGCAGAAGACCTATGACATCGCCTATCCCCCGGTGGTGGCGGTGTATCTCACCGGCGCGCCCCGGCCCGGCGTGGGCCCCCAGGACGTGGCCCTGGCCCTGGTGAAGGCCACCTTCGCCGCCGGCACGGTGAAGAACGCCGTCATGGAGTTCTTCGGCCCCGGCGTGGCCAATCTGTCCATGGACTACCGCTGCGGCATCGACGTGATGACCACGGAGACCACCTGCCTCTCCTCCGTGTGGCAGACCGACGGGTACACCCAGCAGGCCCTGGCTCTGCTGGGCCGCGGGGACGGCTGCCGGACCATGGCCCCCGGCGAGGGTGCGTGCTATGACCGGGCCGTCACCGTGGAGCTGGACAAGGTGGAGCCCATGATCGCCCTGCCCTTCCACCCCTCCAACGCCTACACCATCCGGGAGTTCAAGGCCAACGCCGCCGACCTGCTCCATCAGGTGGAGCTGGCCGTGCCCGAAAAGCTGGGCATCCAGCCCCCCGCCCCCCTCACCGACAAGCTGGTGGACGGCCGGTTCCATGTGGATCAGGCGGTCATCGCCGGGTGCTCCGGCGGCACGTACCAGAACCTGAAGCGGGCCGCCGAGATCCTGACCGGAGGCGACACCGGCGCGGGACCCTTCTGGCTGTCCTGCTACCCCGGGTCCATGCCCATCATGCAGGCCCTGACTCACGAGGGATACCTCGCCGGGCTGATGGCGGCAGGGGCCTCGGTGCGCTCCTGCTTCTGCGGGCCCTGCTTCGGCGCGGGGGACGTGCCCGCCAACGGCGGCTTCTCCATCCGGCACTCCACCCGGAACTTCCCCAACCGGGAGGGCTCCAAGCCCGGGGACGGCCAGGCCAGCTATGTGGCCCTGATGGATGCCCGGTCCATCGCCGCCACGGCGAAGATGGGCGGCGTGCTCACCGCCGCGGACGAGCTGGACAGCGTCCCCGCCGACCGGCCCGACGAGTGCTGGGCCTATGACGATTCCTCCTACCGGGCCCGGGTGTACTTCGGCGTGGGCAGGTCCCAGCCGGAGCAGGAGCTGGTGTTCGGCCCCAACATCGCCGACTGGCCGGAGCAGATCGCCCTGCCGGAGGACCTGCTGCTGACGGTGTGCTCCGCCATTTACGACCCCGTCACCACCACCGACGAGCTCATCCCCTCCGGGGAGACCTCCTCCTACCGCTCCAACCCCATCAAGCTGTCCGACTTCGCCCTGAGCCGCAAGGACCCCCAGTACGTGCCCCGGGCCAAGGCCATCCGGGCGGAGGAGCTCCGCCGCCGCGCCGGCGAGCACACCGACGCGCTGGAGGGCTTCGACCCCGCCCGCACCGGCCTGGGCTCCCTGGTGATGGCCCTCAAGCCCGGCGACGGCTCCGCCCGGGAACAGGCGGCCTCCTGCCAGCGGGTGCTGGGGGGCTGCGCCAACATCGCCGCCGAGTACGCCACCAAGCGCTACCGCTCCAACGTGGTCAACTGGGGCATGCTGCCCTTCATCGCCGCCGATCTGGAGGGGCTGGATCTCCAGCCCGGCGACCGGGTGTACATCCCCGGCGTCCGCGCCCTGCTGGAGGGGGACGCCGAGACCGTGGAGGCCACGGTCCTCCGCACCGGCGGCGGCCAGGCTGCCGTAACCCTCACCCTGCCGGGCCTGACAAGAGAGGAACGGGATATTATCCTGGCGGGCTGTCTCATCAACTACTACGCGAAATGACAAAGCAAGCCCCGTACCGCATTGGTACGGGGCTTGCTTTCTATTTTACCGCGGGACGCTTCTCCCCCACGTAGTACACTCCGGCGGCCAGCACCAGGCTGTCCTGCCCGCCCTCCTGGTACAGACGGGCGGTGGCCTGGGCCGTGGCGCCGTCGATGGCGACTACCCGGACCTCTGCCAGGATGTCCGGACCGGCAGGCACCGGCCGGCAGTAGCTCAGCGTCATGGAGATGGTTGGTGTGATCCGACCGCACAGGCCCAGCGCCGCCAGGCCCATAGAATTGTCCATCGCCATGGCGATGACGCCCCCGTGCAGAATGTGCAGGTGGTTCTCCATCCAAGGGTAGGTGCGGTAGCGGAGCGTCAGGCTCCGGCGCTCCCCGTCGCAGTCCTCCACCGTGGGAAAGCCGTAGAGGTTCGGCGCGGAGGGCTCCCCCTCCGACAGGCGGCCGGCCAGCTCGGCCTCGATGCGGGCGCGCATGGGCGCGCTCACAGCGCCTGGAGCAGCAGGTGCCACAGGGGGATGGTCACCGTGGAGAACAGCGTGGAGATCACGCAGGTGCCGGCGGCGGTGAACTGGTTCTCCGGGTCGGGATCGTACTGCAGGGCGTAGGCCGGCAGCAGCGAGGCCGTGGGCAGCGCCGCGTAGATCACGATCATGTCCGCGATGATGGGGTCAAGGCTGGTCAGAAGCAGCAGCCGGGTCAGGCCCAGGAAGATGGCGGGCATGACGATGAGCCGCAGGATGGTGGCCTTGATGTAGCGCACGCTGATGAGCCGCTTGAAGTCGTACTTGCCCAGGATCAGGCCGCAGAGGATGAGGCCCAGGGGCGAGCAGATGGAGTAGCCCTGCTTCACCACGTAGTCGATGACCGTGGGCAGCTGCCAGCCGGTGATCCAGAACACCAGGCCCAGGGCCACGGCGATCAGGGAGGGATTGAGGACCACGCCCTTGATGGTGGCGCCCAGGGACCGCTTGGTCTTGAGCTCCGGCGGCGTCATCAGCGGCTGGGGCAGAGCGTAGTAGAAAATGCGGACCGGCACCATGAAGAACACATAGTAGAGGGTGCCCATGCTGCCGAAGAGCACGTCGATGACCGGCATGCCCATAAAGGTGAAGTGGGTGAAGGTGACGGCGTAGCGCAGGATGCGCCCCATGCCGTCCTTCCCATTGCGCAGGTAAAAGATCTGCCCGATCCCAAGGCTGATGAACATGACCACGGTGCCGATGACCATGACCAGCAGGCAGGTGGTCAGCGTCTCCGCCGTGAAGGACGGAGCGGACTTGATGGAGTAGAACACCAGCATGGGGAAGAGCACCTTCATGATCATGGAGGTCAGTTCGTCGGCAAAGTTTGGCCCGACAAATTTCATTTTCTGGATAAATACGCCCAGCAGCGTCATCAGCAGCAGCTCAAGCGCAAGGGTGATCGCGATCACAGGGACGATCCCTCCTATCTCTTATTTGATGGAATTCGGGCACAGCCCGGAAAAAATGTGCGCCGCGCCGTTACGGCGCGGCGCACGGCCTGTCAGTCACGGAAGGGAGCACGCTCCGTGTCAGTCGATGTTGACCTCCATGCGCAGCAGGGCGCAGCCCAGCGCCTTACCGGTGGAGTCGAACCGCAGGGTGCGGGTGGCGCCGCCGTCCAGGCCCTGGCGGCAGAGGATCTGGAAGGTCTCCATGTTGTCGCAGCTATGGACGATCACGTCGCCCTTCACGTCGCCGGCAAAGAAGTTCTTGATCTTGATGGGGGTCAGCTCGCGCTTGAGCTGGACATAGTAGTCATGGTTCAGGGCCATGATGCCGATGGTGGAAATATCGCCCTTATCGCCGCTGCGGGCGAAGGCCACGTCCTTCAGCTGAACTTTCATTTACTTTACCTCCTTGATCTCCAGCTTGGGCACAACGAACTCACGGGGCACCAGGGTGGGCCACAGGCCGACCACCTTGCGGGTCTTGGTGGGCACGCCGCAGGAGGTGCCGATGGGGCCGAAGGTCCAGATGTGGGTGACGGCGCGGCGGACGGCGTCGGCGGCGGCGAAGGTCTTGGCCTTGGCCGCGATGCGCAGGCCGCACTCGTTCATGTCATAGTTGGGCTCGGGAGCGGCACGGCCGGCCAGAGTGTTCACGCCGATGTAGTCGAAGCGCAGCTCCTCCAGCTCGATGCCCAGCATGTCGATGCGCTTGCGCATGATCTCCTCGGCCTTCTTGGCCTTGCCGTAAGCCTCGGGCCAGGGGAAGAGCAGGGTGCCCTCGGCGATGAAGCCCTCCTCCACGCCGATGCAGACCTTCAGCATGTCGGGGCGGCCCTTGCCGGTCATGTTGGTGATCTTCACCCGGTCGTTGCCCAGGTCGTGCAGCTTCAGGGTGGAGAAGTCGGCGATGCCGTCTGGCATGATGTAGTTGCGGGGATCCATGACCTCGTACACCAGGTGCTCCTTCACGGTCCACTCGTTGACGATGCCGCCGGAGCCGGGGACCTTGGTGATGATGGCCTCGCCGTTCTCGTCCATCTCAATGATGGGGAAGCCGATCTTGTGGTTGTCGGGAGAGATCTTCCACAGGTTGGAGATGCCGCCGGTGCAGGGGCAGCCGCACTCGGCGATGTGGCCGGTGTTGACGGCGGCGCCCAGCTTGTTGATGTACTTGTCGGAGAAGTCCCAGCCGAACTCGTGCATCATGGGGGCCACGTAGAGGGACACGTCGGACACGCGGCCGGCAATCACGTGGTCGCAGCCCTGGTCCAGGGCGTCCACGATGGCGTCGCAGCCCATGTAGGCGTAGGCGGCCACGATTTTGTCCTTCACCCGGTCGATGTCCTCCTCGCCGGTGTCGGTGTTGGTCAGCTTCACGCCGGCGGCGCGGATCTCATCCAGTTTGTCGGTGAGGTCGTCGCCGGTGACGACGCCCAGCTTCATGCCCTTGTAGCCCATGTCGGAGGCCAGGGCGGCCACGGCGTCCGCGGCGGCATGGGGGTTGGCGCCGCCGGCGTCGGTGATCATCTTGATGCCGTTCTTCTGGCAGGCGGGGAGCAGAGCCTTGAAGTGGCCGGTGATGTCGGGGATGTAGCCCTTGGTGGGGTCCTTCTGCTTCTGCTTGTGCAGCAGGCACATGGTCAGTTCGGCCAGGTGGTCAAAGCCCAGGTACTGGACGTCGCCCTTTTCGGCCAGCTCGATGGCGGGATCCAGCGCGTCGCCCCAGTAGCCGGAGCCGCAGCCAATTCTGATTTTCTTCATGGTGGTCCTCCTATTGAAATAAATTTGTTACAGCAGTTCAAAGATGCCGGCGGCACCCTGGCCGCCGCCGATGCACATGGTGATCATGGCATAGCGGCCGCCCTTGACCTGGAGGTAATCCAGCGCCTTGATGGTCAGGAACGCGCCGGTGGCGCCCATGGGATGGCCCAGGGCAATGGCGCCGCCCCAGGGGTTCACCTTCTCGGGGTCCATGCCCAGGGTCTCCATGCAGGGGATGGACTGGGCGGCAAAGGCCTCGTTCAGCTCGATGACGTCCATGTCGTCGATGGTCAGGCCGGTCTTTTTCAGCACCTTGGGCACGGCGTAGATGGGGCCCAGGCCCATGGTGGTGGGGTCGCAGCCGGCGGTGGCGAAGGAGAGCAGCCGGGCGATGGGCTTCAGGCCCAGGGACTCCGCCTTCTCCCGGCTCATGAGGACGACGAAGGCCGCGGCGTCGTTGGTCTGGGAGGAGTTGCCGGCGGTGACGGTGCCGTTCTCGATGAAGCAGGGCTTCAGCTTGCCCAGAGACTCGGTGGTGCTCTCCGGGCGGATGCCCTGGTCCACGGTGGCGATGAGGGGGTTGCCCTCGGCGTCATGGCCGTGGACGGGGACGATGGACTTGGCCAGGTAGCCCGCCTGCTGGGCGGCGGCGGCACGCTGATGGCTGCGGGCGGAGAAGGCGTCCATGGCCTCGCGGGTCAGGTTGTACTTCTTCACGCAGTTCTCGGCGGTGATGCCCATGCCCATGTAGGCGCCGGGGCTCATCTCGTTGAGGATGGGGTCCTCGTCGTCGGGAGCGCCGGTCTGCACCATGGACATGCACTCCAGACCGCCGGCCACGGCCACGTCGATGTCGCCCACGGCGATGGCGTTGGCGCAGATGGAGATGGCCTGCAGGCCGGAGGAGCAGAAGCGGTTGATGGTCTGGGCGCTGACGGGCTCCAGCCCGGCGCGCAGGCACACCAGACGGGCCACGTTCTTGGCGCATTTATTCACAGTCCGGGCGCAGCCCATGACCACATCATCGATCTCATTGGGATCCAGTTCGGGGACTTTCGCCAGCACGTTGGTGAGGGTCTCGGCAGCCCACTCGATGGGGTGGATGCCGGTGAAATAGCCCTTCTTGGCTTTGGAGACGGCGCTGCGGCCATAGGCCACCACCACTGCCTCATGCAGATTCTTTTCCATGATCGTTTACACCTCGCAGATGGGCCTTACCGGCCTTTGAATACAGGCTTGCGCTTCTCGTTGCGGGCGCGCAGGCCTTCCTGGTAGTCCTCGGAGACGTCGATGCTCTTGCGCAGCCACAGGGAGATGGTCCGGGACAGCTCCGGGGTGGTGGTCATGCCGTAGGCGATGGCCTTCTTCAGCTCCCGCAGGGCGATGGGGGCGTGCTGGGCGATCTCCTCGGCCAGGGCGAGGGCAGCCTCCAGCACCTGGTCCTGGGGCACCACCTTCTCCACCAGGCCGAACTCGTCCTTGGCCTCCTGGGCGGAGATGCGCCGTCCGGTGAACAGCAGCTCCTTGGCCTTGGCGGCGGGGATGATCCGGGGCAGCATGGTGGGCGCGCCGGCGCCGGGATAGCTGCCGTAGTCGATCTCGGGGAAGCCCAGCTTGCACTGGTCGCCCACCACCCGCATGTCGCAGGAGATGGCCAGCTCCAGGCCGCCGCCCAGGCAGAAGCCGTTGATGGCGGCGATGGTGGGGACCTCCAGCATCTCGATCTTCTGGAACAGGCTGGTGACGATCTCGCACATCTCGGCGGTCTTGCGGCCGCGCTCCTCGGGGGAATAGCTCTGGCGCTCCTTCAGATCGGCGCCGGCGCAGAAGGAGCGGCCCGTGCCGGTGATGACCAGCACACGGGTCTCCATATCGTACTTGACGTCGTCCAGCACGGCGTGGAATTCCTCCGCCAGCTTGTAGGAAATGGCGTTGAGCGCGTCGGGGCGGTTCAGGGTGACGATCTTGATGTTCCCGCGCTGCTCCACCTGAATGAATTGGGGCATGTTCGTTCCTCCTTCTATTAAATACCCGTGCCGGAGGCTCACTTGCCCTGCCAGACAGGCTCCCGCTTTTCCTTGAAGGCCCGGAAGCCCTCGGCGGCGTCCTCGCTGGCGTTCAGCAGGACCACGGCGTTGTTCAGATAGTCCATGGACTTGTAGAACTCCATGTCGCGGGTCTTGTACATGGCGTCCCGGCCGAAGCGCACCGCCAGGGGGCTGCGGGTGGCCAGGGTGTGGGCGAAGTCGCTGGCGGCCTGCATCAGCTGGTCGTCGGGCACCACGCGGTTGATGAGGCCGATGCGCTCCGCCTCGGCCGCGGAGAACCGCTCGCCGGTGTACATGAGCTCCAGGCTCTTCTTGGTGCCCACCAGGCGGGAGATGGGGGCGGTGATCATCATGCCCCAGATGCCGCGGGTGACCTCGGGGATGCCGAACTGGGCGGACTCGGCGGCGAAGGTGATGTCCGCCGTGGCGGCCAGGCCGCAGCCGCCGGCCAGGGCGTATCCGGTGACGGCGGCGATGGTGGGCTTGCCGGCGTCCACCAGCTTGAGCAGCATGTTGCCGTAGTGGCTCAGATGCTCCTGCAGGACGATGACGTTCTTGCGGATCTCGTCCAGGTTGCCCAGGTCCGCGCCGGAGCAGAAGGACTTGCCCTCGCCCCGGATGAGGATGACCTTAACGGCGGGGTCGTTCTTGGCCGCCACGACGGCGTCCTCCACGGCGCGCATCAGCTCGTTGTTCAGGGCGTTATGCTTCTCCGGGCGGTTGAGGGTCAGGGTCAGCACACCGTCGCTGGAGAGGTCTTTCAGCAGAACTGCCATAGTGATTCCTCCTTTTATTATGGATAGGGGCCTGAAACCTTGGTGAGAAGGTTCCAGGCCCCGTGCTGTCAGGTCTGTGGCTGACAGGCATTGATCAGATCTTGCAGGGCCTTACCGTGTTCCTCTCAGGCCTCAGTTACGATGATGGCGTGCTCGGGGCAGCCAGCCACGAGCTTCTGCCAGTCGGAGCAGCGGGACTCATCCGCCACGTAAGCCAGGGCGCCGGACTTCACGTCCATGCCGCCGGGCTCGGAGAGAAACTGGCAATACAGACAGCCGATGCACTTGGAAGCGTCAACACTAATTTTAGCCATACCTTGGTACCTCCTGTTTGAATGATGTATGTATCCGGGGGGTGCTTACTTCTGCTTCGCCCACCACTCGGCGATCTGCGGGACGCAGTCGGCCAGAGGCATGGCGCCGCGGAGATAGAGGTGCAGGGAGGAGTACAGGTTGCCGATCTCGCCGATGATCTTGTCCTGCATCTCGGGAGCGGCGTTCATCAGCTTGAAGTACCACTCGCGGGCCTCGTTGATGGCAGCCTTGTCCTTCACGGGATCCTTGAAGGTGCCGTCCACCATCTCGGTGTAGGCGTGCAGCTGCTTGGCGCTGACGTCGCCCTTGCGGATGGCCTCGGCGGCGGAGATGCCGGCGAAGCGGCCGGTCCAGACGGCGGTGGGCATACCGGGGGAGCCCCACTGGCAGCCGATGAGGGGACGCCAGGCGGCGTCGCCGACCATCATGAAGCCATCCTCCTCCAGCACGGGAGCGGACTCCTTCACGGTGGTGGTCATGCCGGCGTACATCTTGACCTCGGCGGCGTTGGAGAAGTCATAGCGGCCGTTCTTCTCCAGGTTCTCAATGAAGGCCTTGTGGATCTCGCGGGGGTTGCGGTCCTTGATGAGGGTGGGGTTGTAGGCGATGCCGATGCCGTAGTGGTCGGGGCCCATGGGAGCCAGCCAGCAGAAGAAGCCGGCCAGAGCGGGCACCATGTGGGTCTCGTACAGGGGCTTCTCCATGTCCACCAGGCGCTTGACGCCCACGTACTCGCGGCCCAGGGAGACCACCACGGTGCCGGGGGTCTTCAGGCTGGTGAGACGGTTGACCTGGGAGGGAGTGCCCTCGGCGCCGATGACGATCTTACAGTCGATCTCCCACCGGTCGGCGCCCCGCTCGGCGATGATGCCGGTGATCTTGCCGGCGCCGTCACGGACGAAGTCGATGAAGCGGGTGTCCAGCATGATCTCGGCGCCGGCGCGGCCGGCGGACTTGGCCAGGGCGATCTCGAACTCGCGGCGGTTGATGCGGTAGCCGTCCAGCCAGGGCTGATAGCCGCCGTAGTTGCCGCTGGGGGAGATGAAGGTGTTGCCGTGCAGGGCGTAGTCGCAGACCTTGGAGCGGTTGAAGCGCAGATCGCAGGCATTCTCCAGCTCGTACAGACCGTAGATGACGGAAGCGCTGTCGTAAACGGGGACGCCGGGCTCGCGCTTCTTGTCGATGATCAGGGTCTTGGCGCCGTTCTTGGCGGCGAACTTACCGGCAGCAGCGCCGCCAGGGCCGCAGCCGATGACGACTACGTCGTAGGACTCAGGATATTTTTTCATGTTCCATTACCTCCTTGATTGATTGGCCCGCCGCGCGGACCGGGGAATAATCGGGGACTTTTTTTGGGGGGGATCCTTGTGATGATTAAACGGTATCACAA
>CAVJBM010000240.1:0-9021 GCA_963647775.1 Anaerovibrio sp. | reverse complement strand
TGTTCCATTACCTCCTCAAAACTGGTGGGGGCCCGCCTCGCGGACCGTGAAAAACTTGGGGAAAAACGGTGCTTTTCTTGCGGCATCTTCAAGCTATCACAAACATTCCCTGTCGGGAAGTCCGAACCTGTGATACCGGTTATCAGGATTTTCTAACTCGCTTATTTCATGATGGCCATCATCACATAGATGATCACCGGGCAGAAAATGGTCAGCAGGGTGTTGCCGATGGTGTAGGCGGCGGCGTAGGAGCTGCCGAACACCGTGGTGCCGGTGGCCTCCACCAGGGCGTTGTAGCCCACTACGTAGGTGCCCGCGCCGCACTGGGTGCCCAGCACGTCCACGGGGTCCATCCGCATGAGGTAGCGGCCGATGACCATGGCCACCAGGTGGGTGCCGAAGGCGACGATGCAGCCGGCAATGATGATCTGGATGCCCATGGCCTTCATGGCGGCGACGAAGGTCTTGGCGGCGCCGATGCCGCTCATGGCGATAAAGACGTTGAAGCCCACGAAGTTCATGAACCAGCGGGCGCCGGAGGAGAAGTGGCAGCGCTTGGGATTCTTGCTGTTGATGACGCCGCAGACGATGCCGATGATCAGGATGGCCACCACGCCGCCCACGGTGACGTTGATGCCGGCAATCTTAAAAGAGATGCCGCCCAGCAGGACAGCCAGCGCGGAGGCAAGACCCCAGGCGATGAGGGAGATGTGGCGGCCGTGGGTCTCCACGACGCTGCCGTCCTCCTGGACCTCCTCCACGTGGCCGCGCTTCTTGGCCAGATCCTGGGCGTACTGCTTCAGGTCGGACACGCCCAGCAGCTTGGGCTCCAGCAGGCGCATGACGATGACCATGCCGATCATGCTGATGATGTAGGAGACGGCATAGGACACGGCCACGTCGCCCTTCAGGGACTCCGCCACCGTGGGGTCAAGGCCCATCCGGCCCAGGGCCTCCTGGGCCGCCACCAGACCGGCGGACTGGGTCAGGCCGCCGGACATGGAGCCCGCCGCCATGCCGGGCGTCAGGCCCAGGACCAGGACGGAGCCGATGGCCAGGACGGTGCCCAGCACCACGAAGATCAGGGACAGGATGATGACCTTCACGCCGATGTGCTTGAAGGACGAGACGGAGGAGGGGCCGGTCTCGAAGCCCACGGTGAAGATGCACAGGTAGATGAACATCATCTGGAGGCTTCCGCTGAGGGTGAACGTCGTGACCTGACCGATGATGACCGCCACGATCAGGGTGCTGACCGTGGAGCCGAGGGTGAACTTCTTGCCGAACCTGATGCTGCCCAGGGCGGCGCCCAGCGCCACGCACAGGAAGATGATCAGCAGCTCGTTGCCGATGATGAATTGATACACTCTCTGGAAAAATGCGATCATAAATACACCTCTCTCTGAAATGTTGGGGGATTATCTTGGAACCGGCGGTGCCTGCCGCAAGCCGTCCTCCCTCCTGAAAGTTTGGCCCGCCGTGTCGTTCCCAAAAATTTTAGGTTTTTTCAACAAAACTATTGACATCACCGCAAATTCTGTAGTATAACATGCACATCAAATTTCATTTGCGGAGGGATCAACTGTGGATACAAAGAAAATCATGCTGCTGCTTGACGTGGTGAAGATCGGCTCGCTGAAGCGGGCGGCCGAGGCGCTGAACTATACCCAGTCCGGGCTGATCTACCAGATCAACTCCCTGGAGCAGGAGATCGGCGTGCCCCTGCTGGTGCGCAACCACCGGGGCGTGTCGCTGACGGCGGCGGGCGCCGCGCTGGAGCCCCAGTTCCGGGCCCTGGTGGACAGCGCCGCCAGCCTGCGGGCCGAGATCGACCAGTACACCAAGCAGAACGCCGGCCAGCTTCAGATCGGCGTGGTCACCAGTGCCCTCAGCGGCTGGCTGCCCGGCATCCTCAGCGGCTTCAAGGCCGCGCATCCCGGGCTGAACATCAGCATCTACTGCGGCACCTCCGAGCTGGCGGGCTGGCTGGAGTCCAAGCTCATCGACCTGGCCATCGTGCCCAAGCACATGGCCGCCGGCTACCAGTGGCGCTTCCTCCACCGGGACACCATCTGCGCCTGCGTCCCCGCCTCGTCCCCCATCGCGGAGCAGAAGACCGTCACCTACGACGAACTGCGGGACTACTCCCTGCTGAACTCCGGCTATATGGAGACCGCCGCCTACAACGAGCTCTATCAGAACCTGGGCATCTCGGCGGAGAGCACCGTGTGCGACGTGCAGATCTCCAGCACCGACGGGGCCACCCTGTTCCCGCTGGTGGCCAGCGGACTGGGGATCACCTTCCTGTCGGACTGCTACCTGAACGTCTGTCCGCCCTCGGTGAGGATGGTCCCGCTGGACCCGCCCTTCCACCGGGAGATCGGCATCATCACCAGCCCCGGAAAGGGCCTGGCGCCCGCCGCCCGCAGCTTCGTGTCCTACCTGCTGGCGGACATCGAGGGGTAGGGCCCCTCAGAAAATGGGCCGGAACAGCTCTGCCGCGTGGTCCCGCAGAACATTCTTCTGCACCTTGCCCACGGAATTCACCGGCAGAGCGTCCAGCAGGGCCAGATAGCGGGGCTTCTGGAAGCTGGGGAGATGGGTGCGGCAGAATTCGGTGAGCTCCTCCGGCGTGAGGGTGCAGCCCGGCCGCAGCACGATGGCCGCGCCCACCCCCTCCTCGTAGCGGGGGTCAGGCACCGCCACCACGGCGCAGTCCGCCACGGCGGGGTGCTGCTGGATCACCCGCTCCACGTCGGGGGCGTAGACGTTCTCGCCGCCGGTCTTGATCATGTCCTTTTTTCGGTCCATGAAGTAATAGCAGCGGGTCCCGGGGTCCATGCGCATCAGGTCTCCGGTGCGGAACCAGCCGCCGGGGGCGAACACGTTCTCCCCGCCGCCGGTGTGGGCCAGATAGCCGGAGAACACCATGGGGGAGCGGACCTGGGCCTCGCCGATCTCCCCCTCCGGGACCTCCTTCCCCTGCTCATCCACGATGCGGACCTCGTTCATGGCGTTGACATAGCCCACGGAGCGGATGAGCTCCGGGTCGGCCTCCAGTTCCTCCCGGCGGAGGGCCATCCCGGTGACGCTGCAGGTCTCCGTGGCCCCCCAGGAGGGCCGCAGACAGCAGTTGGGGAACATCTCGAAGATGTGCATGGCGTATTCGTAAGTACATTTGCCGGCGGAGACGCACACCTCCTCCACGGAGGAGAGGTCGTGACCCCGCCAGTGGCCGTCGTCATAGAGCCACTCGTACACCACCGGCGGCAGCAGCATCAGCTGGGTCACCCGGTGGCGGGCGATCTGCTCCGGCAGCTCCGCCGGGTCGAAGCGGTCGGGCAGCACCAGCGTGCCCCCCATGACCCCCATCTTGAACAGGCACAGCAGCCCGCCGGTGTGGTACAGGGGCGCGGTGGTGAGCATCACCGGCGGCCGGTCGGAGCGGCCCGCCGCCAGCGCCAGGGTGACGCCGTGGAGGGCCACCATCTCCTGGGTGCGCAGCACCCCCTTGGAGGCCCCGGTGGTGCCGCTGGTGAACAGGAGCAGGGCCGGGTCCGTCCCCTCCAGCGGGGCCTGGACCACCCGGTCGTCCTTCCGCAGGAACAGCTGCTCCCACCGCTCGCTGCCGGGGATGCCCTCGCCCCCCACGCAGATGGTGCGCTTCACGCTCCAGCAGGCGCCGCAGATGGCCGCGGCGGCCTCGCGGAGCTCCGGGCCGTACACCAGCGCGGAGGCCCCGGCCAGGCTCACCGCCCGGACCAGCTCCTCATGCTTCAGCCGGCTGTGCAGGGGCACCATGACGGCCCCCAGCTTCTGACAGGCGTACCACAGCAGGGCCCACTCCACGCCGTTTTTCATCAGCACGGCGATGCGGGCCCCCTTGGTGATGCCCCGGCGCGTGAGGGCGTTGGCCAGGCGGGCGCTCTCCTGCTCCAGCTCGCGATAGGTCAGCGTCCGCTCCCGGCTGACCACGGCGGCGCGGTCCGGGTGGCTGCGCGCCTGCGCTCTCAAAAAAATCCCACATTGAAGCATGATCGGTACCTCTCGTTCTGTTTGGCTATTTCGCCCGTTATTTTCTGATTTTCCCTGGCGTTTGCCGGTACTTTTTGTGGTTCTGCCTAAACACTATCACCCGCCGCGCTCCTTGGGAAGTCAGAGGTTCTTATACCGGTTATCAGTTTTTTCTTCCTGCAAAGCTGTCATATTTCTTATGCGTCACAAGCAAAACAGGCAGACCCCTGCCGGCGGCGGGCGTCTGCCTGTGCTGCGCACTATGACTCCCGCTCCCCGTCCCGGCGGGAGGGGCGATAGATCATCAGCGCGGCGAAGATCAGCACCGCCGTCACCGCCAGGCTGATGGGGAACACCAGCATGATGGAGCGGAAGGTCCTGTGGGCGGGAAACACGAAGAAGATCCACGCCAGGCGGACGCCGCACACCCCCGTCATGGTGAGGGCGGCGGGCGCCGCGGAGATGCCGAAGCCCCGGAGATAGCCCGACATCCCATCGTACAGAATGGTGAACAGATAGGCGCCGAACACCATGGCCAGGCGGATATAGCCCAGCTCCACCACCTCCGGCTCCGAGTCGAACACGGACAGCAGGGGCCGGCCCAGCAGCAGGATCACCCCCATGACCGCGCCCGTGAGGGCATAGTTCTCCCCCAGGCAGAGCAGCAGGGTCCGCTTGCAGCGCTTGATCTGGCCCGCGCCGTAGTTCTGCCCCACGAAGGTGGTGCACGCCTGGCCGAAGGAGGTCAGGAGGTAGTAGGCGAAGGTCTCGATGTTATAGGCAGCGCTGGACGCCGCCATCACCGTCTTTCCCAGGCTGTTGATGGCGGATTGGATCACGATATTGGCCGCGGAGAACACCGCGCTCTGGATGCCGGCGGGCAGGCCGATGCGCAGGATGCTGCCCAGCACCGCCCGGTCCAGGGCCAGGGCCTTGGGCTCCAGCCTGATGTCCCGCCCGGTGCGGGTGAGCCGCCCCCAGAGGATGGCCGCGCTGACGGCGTTGGACAGCACCGTGGCGATGGCCACGCCGCTGACCGTCAGCTTCAGCACCGCCACGAAAAACAGGTTGAGGGCCACGTTCAGCACCCCCGACAGGGCCAGGGCCAGCAGGGGCGTCCTGGTGTCGCCCACGCTGCGGAAGATGGCCGCCTCGAAATTGTAGAGCAGGATCACCGGCATCCCCAGCAGATAGATGCGCAGGTAGCGCAGGGCCAGGGGGAGCACGTCGGCGGGGACCTTCAGCAGCCCCAGCAGCCAGCCGGACAGCAGCTCCCCCAGCACGGCGGTCAGCACACCGCCGATCAGCGACATGAGCACCGCCGTGTGGACCGTCCGGCGGACGGTCTCCTTGTCTCCCCTGCCCACGGCGTTGGCGATGACCACGTTGGCCCCCAGGGAGATGCCGATGAACAGATTCACCAGCAGATTGATGATGGGGCTGTTGGCCCCCACCGCCGCCACCGCCGCGGTGCGCTCCGCGCCGGCGAAGTTCCCAACCACCGCCAGGTCGGAGGCGTTGAACAGCTGCTCCAGAATGCCGGTGGCGGCCAGCGGCAGCGCAAACAGGGGTATTTTGTTCCACAGCGGCCCGTTCAGCAGATCGGCCTGTCGCTGCATAAGTCCCACATCCTGTCTCAAAGGTTTCTGTCTCTATTGTAGGTCCTGCACGAAAAATAGCAAATACTTGTAAAATTACAGTTACCATAGCTTGAAAGCATGATAAACTGTGCTATACTGGAAGCCAAAGGAGGGAGCGCCCATGGACATCCGCGTCCTGCGCTATTTTCTGGCGGTGGCCAGAGAGGAAAACATCACAAAGGCGGCCCAGAGCCTGCACATCGCCCAGCCCTCCCTCTCCCGGCAGATGGCGGAGCTGGAGCGGGAGGTGGGCGCCACCCTGTTCCTGCGGGGGAAGCGGAAGGTCACCCTGACGGAGGACGGGCTGCTGCTGCGCCGGCGGGCGGAGGAGCTCACCGCCCTGCTGGACAAGACGGAGCAGGAGCTGCGCACGGACACCGGCTCGGTCACCGGGCAGGTGTCCATCGGCGGCGGGCCCGCCCGGTCGGTGACGGCGGCGGCTGCCGCCGCCCGGGCCCGGGAGCCGGGGCTTTCCTTCCATTTTTACAGCGGCGCCGCGGCGGAGGTCACTGCCCTGCTGGACAGCGGCAGCCTGGACTTCGCCGCCCTGCTGGAGCCGGTGGACACCCTGCGGTACGAGCGGCTGGTCCTGCCGGACACCGCCCGGTGGGGGGTGCTCCTGCGGCGGGACGACCCTCTGGCCGCCCGGCCCGCCGTCACCCGGCGGGAGCTGCCGGGGCTGCCCCTGGTGCTCCACCGGCGGGAGGGGCTGCGGCGGGAGCTGGAGCTGTGGGCCGGGGCGGAGCCCGGCAGCCTGAACGTGGCCGCCACCTTCAACATCATTCACGGCCACCCGGCGGCCTTTGTCACCTGCGGGCTGGGCAATGTGGTGCTGTTCCGGTCCATGGTGGAGCAGGAGGAGTCGGAGGAGGTCTGCTTCCGGCCCCTGGACCCGCCCCTGGAGATCCCCTACGCCCTGGTGTGGAAGCGGTACGCCGTGCTCAGCCGGCCCGCCGCCGTCTTTCTGGATGAGGTGCGCCGGCAGCTGAAGCCCTGAAAGCACAAAGCGCGCCGCCGGGCATGGCCCGGCGGCGCGCTCATTGCGTCAAAAAACCGAGAGGCTTTCTGTTCGCCCCGGTGTGCCCTTAGTGCTTTTTCAGGATGCCGCCCTTGATCTGGGAGTCCTCGGCGGCCTTGCGGCTCTCCTCCATGACCGTATCATAGATGGCGTGGAGCTCCGCCTCGTCGGCGTACTTGCCCAGGATCTCAAAGGTGTTGTAGCCCAGGGAGTACGCCTCGTACTCGGTCTGATCCTCCATGCCGGTCATCTTGATGGAGTTGGCGGTGATGGGGATGCGGACGTTCTTGTCGGGGTAGGTCACATACGCCTGGAGATGGCGGGCCTTGAAGTGCTCGCTGTTGACCACGTCGGCGATGTTGTTGATGTGGCCGTAGGTGACGCGCTCCCGGTCCAGGCCGGCCACCAGGGTCTCCTCGTCCATCTCCTTCAGGCGGGGGATGATGTAGGTGTTCAGCTCGTCCTCGTTTTTCTTGCGCAGGCCGCGGCTGGCAAAGCGCGGGTCGTGGACCAGCTCCTCCAGGCCGGTGACCTTGCAGAACTTCTCCCACTGGGGCTCGGTGGTGACGCAGATCACCAGGCGCTTGCCGCCCTTGACCTCATAGTCGCTGAAGGGGGCGGCCAGGGGGTTGCCCACACCCAGGGGGCCGGCCACCTCGCCGTCGATGTGGTACTTTTCGTAGACCTGGTCCATGGTGATGACGGCGGCGTCCTGCATGGAGACGTCCACATGGGTGCCCTGGCCCGTGCGGGCCCGGCCCAGCAGGGCGGCCAGAGTGGCGCCGAAGGCGCTGTAGCCCGCGATGGTGTCGGTGATGGAATAGCCCACGGAGGACAGGATCTTTCCGTCCTTGGTGCCGGTGACGCTGAGCAGGCCGGACTCCGCCTGGATCAGGGTGTCATAGGCGGCGCGGCTGCGGTTGGGGCCGGTCTGGCCGAAGCCGGAGAGAGAGGTCAGGATGATGTCCGGCTTGATCTTTTTCAGGTCCTCATAGCCGCAGTTATACTTCTCCAGGGTGCCGGGCTTGTAGTTCTCCAGCACCACGTCGGCGTCCTTGACCATCTCGTAGAACAGGGCGCGCTGCTTGGGGTCCGCCAGGTCCATCAGGACGCTCTTCTTGCCCTTGTTGCGGTAGGAATAGCTGCCGGAGACGCCATCCACCCCCGGCGCGTTGTAGCGGGAGGAGTCCCCCAGGGGCGGACGCTCCAGCTTGATGACCTCGGCGCCCAGGTCCGCCATCAGCATTCCACAGAACGGCCCGGAGAGCACCTGACAGAATTCGAGTACCTTGATCCCGGTCAACGGTCTCATGTTTTTTCCTCCTTCAAACACCTCATCGGTATGTATGTTCGGCCCATGGGCCCTTGTGGTCCTCATTCTATCACGGCCCTCCCCCGCCGGGAATTCGAAAAAACCGCGCTGACTATCAGCTTTTTCGCTATCGCGCAAAAAAAGAGCCGTGCAGCGCAGGCTGCACGGCTCTTCGGTCGGAGTTCTGTTTTCTTAGTAGCTGCCCAGGTCGGCGGACTTGTCCGCCTCGGGGTCGGAGCCAAAGACGTAGTCGTTGCCGGGGAGGATGGCATTGAGCACCACGCCCACGATGGCGGCGATGGCCAGGCCGGAGAGGGTGATGGCGGCGGAGCCGATGTTGAAGGTGACGCCGCCCACGGAGCTGAAGCCCAGGCCGCTGACGAACATGACGGCGGCGATGATCAGGTTGCGGGACTTGGTGAGGTCCACCTTGTTCTCCACGATGTTGCGCACGCCCACGGCGGAGATCATGCCGTACAGGATGAAGGACACGCCGCCCACGATGGCCGCGGGGATGGAGTTCACCAGGGCGTCAAACTTGGGGGAGAAGGACAGGATGATGGCGAAGTAGGCGGCGATGCGCACCACACGGGGGTCATACACCTTGGAGAGCACCAGCACGCCGGTGTTCTCGCCGTAGGTGGTGTTGGCGGGGCCGCCGAAGAAGCCCGCCACGGCGGTGGCCAGGCCGTCGCCCAGCAGGGTGCGGTGCAGGCCGGGGTCCTCGATGAAGTTCTTGCCGGTGGTGGAGGAGATGGCGGAGATGTCGCCGATGTGCTCCATCATGGCGGCGATGGCGATGGGGGCCATGACCAGGATGGAGGTGATGTCGAACTTGGCGATGACGAACTTCTGCAGGCCCACGATGCCGGCGCTGTGTACCTCGGCGAAGTTGATCAGGGGCTGCATCACGCCGTTGGCATCAGGCAGCTGGGCGCCGCAGAGCGTGGCGATGAGGGCTATGACGTAGCTGCCCACCACACCCAGCAGGATGGGGATGATCTTGATCATGCCCTTGCCCCAGATGTTGGCCACGA
>CAVJBM010000239.1:0-4938 GCA_963647775.1 Anaerovibrio sp. | reverse complement strand
GTCTGGAGGACGTCTTCCTGGACCTGGAGGACGAATCATGCTGAGGGTCCTGCTGAAGCGGCAGCTGCTGGAATTCAACCGCAGCTTTTTCTACAGCGCCAAGACCGGTAAGGGCCGCTCCCGTCTGTCCAGCGCCCTGCTCATCGCCGGCTATGTGCTGCTGATGGCAGGGGTGCTGGGCGGTATGTTCACCGTCCTGTCCCTCAGCCTGTGCGCCCCCCTCGCCGCCGCCGGGGCGGGCTGGCTGTACTTTGCCATCCTCTCCCTGATCGCCCTGGCCCTGGGTGTGTTCGGCAGCGTGTTCAACACCTACGCCGGGCTCTACCTGGCCCGGGACAACGATCTGCTCCTCTCCCTGCCCATCCCGGTGCGGTATATCCTGGCCGCCCGGCTGCTGGGGGTGTACCTCATGGGACTGATGTTCTCCGGCGTGGTGCTGCTGCCGGCGGTGATCGTGTACTGGGTCGTCCTCCGGCCCGGCCCCGCCGGGGTGATCGGCAGCCTGCTGCTGGCGGTGCTCCTCTCCCTGCTGGTGCTCATCCTGGCCTGCCTGCTGGGGTGGGTGGTGGCCAAGGTCAGCGTCAAGCTGAAGGGCCGCAGCTTCATCGCCGTGCTGGCCGCACTGATCTTTTTCGGCCTCTACTACTTTGTTTACTTCAGGGCCAGCGTGATCATCCGGAGCATCGTGGCCAACGCCGCCGCCCTGGGCGGCGCGGTGAAGGAGGCCGCCTGGCCCCTGTACGCCCTTGGCCGGGTGGGAGAGGGCAGCATCCCCGCCATGCTGGGGGTCGCCGCCGCGGTGCTGGCCCTGCTGGCGCTGACGGGGTGGATCCTCTCCCGCAGCTTCCTGTCCCTGGCCACCGCCGGCGGCCGGACGGAGCGGGTCCGGGGCAGAGCCAGGCCCCTCCGGGCCAAAAGCCCCTCCGCCGCCCTGCTGGGGAAGGAGCTGGCCCGCTTCACCTCCAGCGCCGGGTACATGCTCAACTGCGGCTTCGGCGCGCTGATGACCGTCGCCGCCGCCGCGGCGCTGCTCATCAAGGGCGGCACGCTGCGGGCCATCCTGGAGGAGAACTTCGGCTCCGTCCACGGCTTCCCGGCGGTGCTGCTCACCGCCGCCGTGTGCCTGCTGGCCGGCAGCTGCGACATCTCCGCCCCCTCCGTCTCCCTGGAGGGGAAGCACCTCTGGCTGGCCCAGTCCCTGCCTGTGCCCCCCCGGCAGGTGCTGTGGGCCAAGCTGAAGCTCCACCTGCTCATCGCCTGTCCCCCCGCCCTGCTGTGCTCCCTGTGCGGGGCCTTCGCCCTGGGGACCAACGCGGGCGAGACGGTGCTGCTCATCCTCCTGCCCCAGCTGACGGCGCTGCTCATCGCCGCCCTGGGCCTGGCCATCAACCTGAAGCGGCCCAACCTCACCTGGACCAACGAGACCGCCCCGGTGAAGCAGAGCCTTGGCGTGCTGGTGACCATGCTGGCGGGCTGGCTGTGGGGCGCGCTGCTGGGGATCGGCTACTACCTGCTGATGGGCGCGGTGAGCGCCCCGGTGTGGCTGGCCCTGTGCGCCGCCGCGACGGCGGCGCTGGCGGGGCTGCTCCTGCTGTGGCTGCGGGGCCGGGGCGCCCGGACCTTCGCCGCGCTGTAAAGTTCCCTATCTCCCGACGGAATCTCCGCCGGGGGATATTTATTTCATGCTTGCAATCGGCGGGCGGCTCTGGTATAATTCACACTTGTGTGAAAAATATGAACCACGGAGGTGAGCCCATGGGCGGAGGAAAGCACATTCTCGGTCAGGGCAGAAACCGGGTGTTCGGCACCGCCAGGGTGGGCGACCGGGGGCAGATCGTCATTCCCCAGGAGGCCCGGCGGTACTTCGGCATCTCGCCGGGGGACACCCTGCTCATTTTGGGCAACGACAGCAGCGGCCTTGTCATCGCCAAGCCGGAGGTGCTCAGCGATCTGGCCGACGAGATCTTGGGAAAAGAGGAAGAACATCATGGAGCTTGAAGCCATGTACGGCCGGCTGGGGATCTCCCCGGCGGTCTATGAATACGGCCAGCGGGTGCTGGCCGGCCTGCGGGAGCGGTTCGACGGCATCGACGCCGTGGCCGAGCACAACCAGGCCAAGGTCATTTATGCCATGCAGAAAAACCGGGTGAACGCCACCCACTTCGCCGCCACCACCGGCTACGGCTACGACGACGAGGGCCGGGACAATCTGGAGCGGGTGTACGCCGACGTGTTCCACACGGAGGCCGCCCTGGTGCGGCCCCAGATCACCTGCGGCACCCATGCCCTGACGGTGGCCCTGTCCGCCAACCTCCTGCCGGGGGACGAGCTGCTCTCCCCCGTGGGCGCCCCCTACGACACCCTGGAGGAGGTCATCGGCATCCGGCCCTCCAAGTGCTCCCTGACGGAGTACGGCGTCACCTACGCCCAGGCCGATCTGAAGCCCGACGGCAGCTTTGACTACGACGCCATCCGCGCCAGGATCAACGAGCGCACCAAGCTCATCACCATCCAGCGCTCCAAGGGGTACGCCACCCGCCCCTCCTTCTCCGTGGCCCAGATCGGCGAGCTCATCGCCTTCTGCAAGGGCATCAAGCCCGGCGTGAAGGTCATGGTGGACAACTGCTACGGCGAATTCGTGGAGCTCAACGAGCCCTCCGACGTGGGGGCCGACATGGTGGTGGGCTCCCTCATCAAGAACCCCGGCGGCGGCCTGGCCCCCGTGGGCGGCTACATCTGCGGCACGAAGGAGTGCGTGGAGCGGTGCGCCTACCGGCTGTCCGCCCCCGGCCTGGGGCAGGAGGTGGGGGCCAATCTCGGCCTGATGCCCGCCTTCTATCAGGGGCTGTTCCTGTCCCCCACGGTGGTGGCCGGGGCCCTGAAGGGCGCGGTGTTCGCCGCCAACGTGTACGAGGGCCTGGGCTTCCCCTGCGTCCCCTCCGCCGGGGAGGACCGGCACGACATCATCCAGGCCGTGACCCTGGGCAGCCGGGAGGCCATGGTGGCCTTCTGCAAGGGCATCCAGGCCGCCGCCCCGGTGGACAGCTACGTCACGCCGGAGCCCTGGGCCATGCCCGGCTATGACAGCGACGTCATCATGGCCGCCGGCGCCTTCGTCCAGGGCAGCTCCATCGAGCTGTCCGCCGACGGGCCCATCCGCCCGCCCTTCGCCGTCTATTTTCAGGGGGGCCTCACGTGGTATCACGCCAAGCTGGGCATCCTCATGAGCCTGCAAAAAATGGCGGACGCCGGGCTGGTGACCCTGTAACCGAGAGAAAAGGAGTTTCAACACATCTATGTGGTTCGTACTTGCCATCGTCGCCCTGCTCTGCTGGAGCGGGTCCGACCTGTTTTCCAAACTCGGCTGCCGGGACGGCAGCGACCGCTACAATCACCTGAAGATGGTCATGGCCGTGGGCGTGGTCATGGGCCTGCACGCCGCCTTTGAGATCTTCGTCAGCGGCGTGGAGATCAGCTTCGCCATCCTGCTGACCTATCTGCCCGTGTCCCTGCTGTACATCGTGTCCATGGCCCTGGGCTACCTGGGTCTGCGGTATATCGAGCTGTCCATCTCCTCCCCCATCTGCAACGCCTCCGGCGCGCTGGTGGCGGTGCTGGCCATCCTCACCGGCGACGAGGAGTACCCCGCCCCGGTGCTCATCGCCATCGGCCTGGTGTGCGTGGGCGTGGTGGGCCTGGGCATCGTGGAGGCCCGGGAGGACGACGAGCTGCGGGCCGCCCGCCAGCAGGCGGGCAACTACAAATACGCCAAAAGCTGGCTGGCCCTGGCCCTGCCCATCGCCTACTGCCTGCTGGACGCGGCGGGCACCTTCTCCGACAATCTGGTGCTGAAAAAGATCGCCCTGCTCACCGAGAATTACGAGGCCAGCGCCAACGTGGCCTACGAGCTGACCTTCCTGGCCGCCGGGTTCCTCTGCTTCCTGTACGCGGTGGTCATCAAACGGGACAGGCTGGTCTTTAAGGCCGAGGCCCCCAAGTACGTGGGCGCCGCCTTCGAGACCGCCGGCCAGTTCGCCTACATCTTCGCCATTGCGGACGACGCCCACCTGGCCATGTCCGCCCCCATCATCTCCGCCTACTGCGCCGCCTCCGTGGTGTGGAGCCGCATCTTCCTGAAGGAGAAGCTGTCCTGGAAGCACTACCTGATGATCGCCCTGGTGGTGGTGGGTATCGTCATTATGGGCGTGTACGACGTGTAAATTCACCAGGAAACCGCAAAATTCCACAAAAAATCGCGGAGACGGGCTTGCCAGCCCGTCTCCGCTTTGCTATACTGATTCCATTCGAGAAAGAGAGAGGTATATCCCCCATGAAAAGAACCCCGGAATTCAAGCATTCCCAGCGGGTGCGCATCCAGTCCGCCCTCCACGAGATCGCCTTCTATCTGGAGCTGGCCGCCGCGGCGCTGGTCATCGTGCTCATCGTCTGCCAGATCGTGGGCCTGGCCATCGAGATGTTCTCCGACCCCGCCGCCCTGATCCGCTCGGAGCACTTCAACCACTTCCTGGAGCTGTGCCTGAACGTGGTGGTGGGCATCGAGTTCTTGAAGATGCTCTGCCGGCACAACATGGACGCCGTCATCGAGGTACTGCTGTTCACCCTGGCCCGGCACCTCATCATCAACCAGCACTCCATGGTGGAGGGCCTGCTGTGCATCGTCTCCATCGCCATCCTCTTCGTGGTGCGCAAGTTCCTGTTCGTGCCCCAGGTGGACAGCCCCCTGAGCAAGAAAAAGGCCAAGTCCGCCCCCCGGGAGGAGGCCGACGAGGCCGAGGACCCCGCCGAAATTCTGTGACCCGAACCGCAAAAGCCCGCCCCGCGCCGTTGGCGCGGGGCGGGCTTATTTTTAAGGAAGCGGGGTCAGGGTCATGGCGCACTCAAAGCGCTCCCGGCCGTTGGTGTCCGTCCCTCTGGCCC
>CAVJBM010000238.1:0-3664 GCA_963647775.1 Anaerovibrio sp. | reverse complement strand
GGGTAGGCCTCGGCCAGCAGCTTTTTGATGAGGGTGGTCTTACCGGCCCCCAGGAAGCCGGAGATAATGTCGATTTTTGTCATAGCTGATCGTCCTTTGCCGGGGTCTGCGGCCAGCCGCGCCCCAAAATTTTTATTCAAAAAATATCATACCATTTTTGCAGGAAAAAGCAACCGTCCGCGGAAATTTTCCGCAGAGTCCGCCGCACCTGCTGAAATTTTCCGGAAGCCGCGAAAGCCCCCGCCGGGAATTTTCCCGGCGGGGGTGGCGTATTTGCTTACCGGATGACCAGTTCGCCGTTCTCCGCGTCCACCACCATGGTAGTGTCGGGGGCCACGTCGCCGGCGATGATCCGGCGGCCCACCAGATTCTCCACGGTGTGCTGGAGGTAGCGGCGCAGGGGCCGCGCGCCGTACATGGGGTCGTAGGCGGCGTCCAGCACCAGGTCCTTGGCGGCGCCGGTGAGCTCCACATGGAGCCGCTTGTCCGCCAGCCGGTCGTTGAGGGCCTTCACCTGCAGGTCGATGATGTGGTAGATGTTGTCCCGGGTCAGGGGCTTGTAGAACACGATCTCGTCCAGCCGGTTGAGGAACTCGGGCCGGAAGGAGTGCTTCAGCAGCTCCTCCACCTGGCCGCGGGCCTCGGCGCTGATCTCGCCGTCGGGGCCGATGCCGTCCAGCAGGAACTGGCTGCCCAGGTTGGAGGTCAGGATGATGACCGTGTTCTTGAAGTCCACCGTGCGGCCCTGGCTGTCGGTGATGCGGCCGTCGTCCAGCACCTGGAGCAGCACGTTGAACACATCGGGGTGGGCCTTCTCCACCTCGTCGAACAGCACCACGGAGTAGGGGTGGCGGCGGACGGCCTCGGTCAGCTGGCCGCCCTCCTCATAGCCCACGTATCCGGGAGGGGCCCCGATGAGGCGGGACACGGAGAACTTCTCCATGTACTCGCTCATGTCGATGCGCACCATGTTCTTCTCGCTGTCGAACAGGGCCTCGCTGAGGGCCTTGGCCAGCTCGGTCTTGCCCACGCCGGTGGGGCCCAGGAACAGGAAGGAGCCGATGGGCCGGTTGGGGTCGGCGATGCCGGCGCGGCTGCGCAGGATGGCCTCGGACACCAGCCGGACGGCCTCGTCCTGGCCGATGACCCGCTGGTGCAGGATGTCCTCCAGATGGAGCAGCTTCTCCCGCTCGCCCTCCATCAGCTTGGCCACGGGGATGCCGGTCCACCGCTCCACGATGCGGGCGATCTCCTCCTCCGTGACCTTGTCCCGGAGCAGATGGTCCTCCTTGGACTGGTTGGCCAGGGCCTCCTGCTCCTCCAGCTGCTTTTTCAGGCCGGGGATGGTGCCGTACTGCAATTCGGCGGCCTTGTTCAGGTCGTACTCCCGCTGGGCCTTCTCCAGCTGAGCGTTGGCCTGCTCCAGATCGGAGCGCAGCTGCTGCACCCTGCCGATGGCGTTCTTCTCGTTCTCCCACTTGGCCTTGCCGGCGTTGAACTCATCCCGCAGCTCGGCCAGCTCCTTCTGGATGTCCGCCAGGCGGGACTTGGACAGCTCGTCGTCCTCCTTTTTCAGGGCGGCCTCCTCGATCTCGCACTGGATGATCTTGCGGGAGATCACGTCCAGTTCCGTGGGCATGGAGTCCATCTCCGTGCGGATGAGGGCGCAGGCCTCGTCGATGAGGTCGATGGCCTTGTCCGGCAGGAACCGGTCGGTGATATAGCGGTCGGACAGGGTGGCGGCGGCCACGATGGCGCCGTCGGTGATCTTCACGCCGTGGAACACCTCGTAGCGCTCCTTCAGGCCGCGGAGGATGGCCACGGCGTCCTCCACCGTGGGCTCCTCCACCATAACGGGCTGGAAGCGCCGCTCCAGTGCGGCGTCCTTCTCAATATACTGGCGGTACTCATTTAAGGTAGTGGCTCCGATGCAGTGGAGCTCGCCCCGGGCCAGCATGGGCTTCAGCAGGTTGCCGGCGTCCATGGAGCCCTCGGTCTTGCCGGCGCCCACGATGGTGTGCAGCTCGTCGATGAAGAGGAGGATGCGGCCCTCGGACTTCTTCACCTCGTTGAGAACGGCCTTCAGCCGCTCCTCAAACTCGCCCCGGTACTTGGCGCCGGCGATGAGCGCGCCCATATCCAGGGAGAAAATGGTCTTGTCCTTCAGGCCGGCGGGCACGTCGCCCTTGACGATGCGCTGGGCCAGTCCCTCGGCGATGGCGGTCTTGCCCACGCCGGGCTCACCGATGAGCACGGGGTTGTTCTTGCTCTTGCGGCTCAGGATGCGGATGACATTGCGGATCTCGTCGTCACGGCCGATGACGGGGTCCAGCTTGTTCTGCCGGGCCCGCTCCACCAGGTCGGTGCCGTACTTTTTCAGGGCCTCATAGGTCTCCTCCGGATTGTCGGAGGTCACCCGCTGGTTGCCCCGCAGGGCCGCCAGGGACTGCATGACCCGCTCCTTATCCACCCGGTAGGTCCGCAGCAGGTCCCGCACGCCGCCCTCGGCGGTGTCGATGAGGGCCAGCAGCAGGTGCTCCACCGAGATGTATTCGTCCTTCATATTGGCAGCGGCGGACTCCGCGGCGTTCAGCGCCTTTTCCGCGCCCTGAGAGATATAGACCTTGTCCGCCTCCCGGCCGCCGCCGGATACCTTGGGCAGCCGCTCCACCTGGTCGCGGACCGCGGCGTCAAAGGACTCCACGGTCACGCCCATGTTGGTCAGCAGCTGGGGCACGAAGCCCCCCTCCTGCTCCACCAGGGCCAGCAGCAGGTGGGCCTGCTCGATCTGCTGGTTGCCGTGCTCCGCCGCCAGGGACTGGGCCGCCTGGATGGCCTCGACGGACTTCTGGGTCAGCTTGTTCATGTTCATACTATTTCACTCCTTCCGGCCGCACGGGCCGTTCCTGACATTCTGAGGATAGTATACCCCTTTGCTGGGAAAAATCATGAACTCATTGTAAACAATTAGCACTCTCGCTCAGAGAGTGCTAATTTCATTCGATTCACTTTTGGCTGCGGGCCACCAGGTCGGCCAGGGTGACTCCGTCCACCACCTGGGACACCGCCCGGTAGATCTCCTGCCACAGCTCCACCGTGGCGCAGTCGCCGCAGCGGGGGCAGAATTCGCCGTCGGTGGCGCACTCCACCGGGGCCAGGTCGCCCTCCAGCGGGCGGAGAATGTCCCCGGCGGTGTAGTCCTCCGGCGCGCGGGTCAGCAGATAGCCGCCCCCAGCCCCCCGGACCGACCGCACCAGTCCCGCCCGGGACAGAGGGGTCACGATCTGCTCCAGATATTTGTCGCTGATGTCCTGCCGCCGGGCCACGTCCCGGAGGGACACCGGCCGGCCCTCCTCCTGCTGGGCGAGGTCGATCATCAGGCGCAGGGCGTAGCGCCCGCGGGTGGAAATTTTCATCTGTGGGCCCTCCTTTTTTCACTTTATAAAAAATACCACAATTCCGATGGGGATTCAAGGCGTTTGGCATGAAATTTTTGTTCCGTCGCCTTGCATATCCAGATTTTAGTCGATTCCAGTTTTCTCCAATGATAAGAGGATGGCTCATCCTCTGGGCAAACGCCGCAAGCCCGCCTGCAAAAGCGGAAATTTGAAAAGGAGGAAATTCCAAATGAGAAATCTGAAGAAGATTCTCGCGCTGGTGCTGT
>CAVJBM010000237.1:0-12824 GCA_963647775.1 Anaerovibrio sp. | reverse complement strand
TCACCCACAACATGTCCCAGGCGCTGGAGCTGGGCAGCCGCACCCTGATGATGGCAGACGGCTCCATCGTGCTGGACGTCTCCGGCGCCGAGCGGGCGGGCCTCACGGTGGACGACCTGCTTTCCCGCTTCAAGGCGGGCACCGGCAAGGCCCTGGATAACGACCGGATGCTGCTGGCGGATTAAAAAACTTCCCTATGCCTATGGCATAGGGAAGTTTTTTACGTTTCCTCCGCCCGGGTGAGTACCTTGACCCACCGGAAGCGGTTGCACACGATGCAGTTGGGGATGCATTTCAAGATCTGATCCGCCTTCAGGCAGCAGAAGGTCACCACCGGCGGGAAGCGGAACACAAAGGCGCTGAGCACCGCGGAGGGGATGGTGAACAGCCACATGAAGAGGTTGTCTGCCCAGGCGGTGTACCGGGTGGAGCCGCCGCCCCCGATGATGCCGCTCTCCACCGGGTACTCGTAGCAGCTGCCCACGGTGGTGACGCTGAGCACCGTCAGGAACTGGACGGCCAGGGCCTTGGTCTCCGGCGACACGGCGTACAGCCCCACGATGGCCTCCCTGCACAAAAACATCAGCCCGCCGAAGATCAGCCCCACCAGCAGGAAGATGGCCTGCATGGTCTTGGCGTAGGAGCGCACCAGGTGCAGCTTGCCCTGTCCGATGGTCTTGCCCGTGGTGACGGAGGCCACGTTGGCGCAGGCCATGCCCACCACGGCGAAGATCTGGAAAATGACGCTGGCGATGGAGCTGGCGGCGATGACGGCGGCGCTGATGTGGCCCAGCACGGCGGTCTGGGCCGCCTGAGCCACCCCCCACAGGAAGCCGCTGAGCACCAGCGGGGCGGCCACCTTGACGAAGTCCCGCAGGTAGGTGAAGTCGAACCGCAGCAGCTCCGCCAGCTTCAGGTGCAGCTTCTTGTCGATGAACAGCACGTAGACCAGGATGATGATGAGCTCCACCACCCGGCTGATGAGGGTGGCCACCGCCGCGCCCACCACGCCCAGCTCCGGCGCGCCGAAATGGCCGAAGATGAGGCAGTAGTTGACGCACACGTTGATGCAGATGGTGGACAGGGACATGACAGTGCCCACGGCGGCGGTCTCCACGCTCTGGAGGGAGTACATCAGCGAGTTGGACACGGAAAACACCAGATAGGTCCAGCAGATGACCTTCAGGTAGCGCATCCCCTCGGCGATGACGGCCTGGTCGTTGGTGAACAGGGACAGCAGCTGCCGGGGCATGGTCAGGGCGCAGACAAAAAAGACGACGCCGAACAGCAGCGCGGACTTGACCCCCAGGTTGATGATCTGCTTGATGGGGCCGGTGCGGCCCTCTCCCCAGTACTGGGAGGCCAGCACCACAATGCCCATGCCCACCCCCGCGGCGATCTGCTGGAGGGTGAATTGCAGCTGATTCACCAGCGTGGCCCCCGACAGGGCCAGCTCCGTGTAGGTGCCCAGCATGATGTTGTCCGCCAGATTCACCGCCAGGGCGGCCAGCTGCTGCAAGGTGATGATGGCCAGCAGGGGGAAGAAGGTGCGGTAGAACTCCCGGTCCCGGGTGAAGAGGCCCAGAAGCTTCGGGTCGTGATCCGGGGGCAGGGGAGTGTAGGCAGGTCTGCGCAAGGCGATCTGTCCTTTCCTGTGATTTGAAGGGCACAGCAGGGCCGTTTCCCGGGAGGAAACGGCCCTGTGCGTATTGAGCGTGTGTTATTCCAGTTCGAAAGCGCCGGTGTACAGCTGGTAGTACTCGCCCTTCTCGGCGATGAGTTTTTCGTGGCTGCCGCGCTCGATGATGCGGCCCTGCTCCAGCACCATGATCACGTCGGAGTTGCGCACGGTGGACAGCCGGTGGGCGATGACGAACACCGTCCGGCCGTACATCAGGGCGTCCATGCCCTGCTGGACGATGGCCTCGGTGCGGGTGTCGATGGAGGAGGTGGCCTCGTCCAGGATGAGCACCGGGGGATCGGCCACGGCGGCCCGGGCGATGGCCAGCAGCTGCCGCTGGCCCTGGGACAGGTTGGCGCCGTTGCTGGTGAGCATGGTGTTGTACCCGTCGGGCAGGCGGGTGATGAAATCGTCGGCCCCGGCCAGCTGGGCGGCGGCGATGCACTCCTCGTCGTAGGCGTTCAGGTTGCCGTAGCGGATGTTCTCCATCACCGTGCCGGTGAACAGGTTGGTGTCCTGCAGCACGATGCCCAGGGAGCGCCGCAGGTCGGCCTTTTTGATGTCCTTCACATCGATGCCGTCGTAGAGGATGCGGCCGTCGTTGATGTCGTAGAAGCGGTTGATGAGGTTGGTGATGGTGGTCTTGCCCGCGCCGGTGGCGCCCACAAAGGCCACCTTCTGGCCGGGCTCGGCAAAGAGGGTGATGTCGTGCAGCACGATCTTCTCCGGCGTGTAGCCGAAGTCCACATCCTCAAACCGCACGTCCCCCGCCAGCCGGGTGTAGGTCACCTTCCCGTCGGCGTCCTCGCTGCGCCAGGCCCACTGGTTGGTGCGTTCCGGGCACTCGGTGAGGGTGCCGTCGGCGTTTTCCTTCACGTTCACCAGGGTGACGGTGCCCTCGTCCACCTCGGGGGGCTCATCCATCAGGTCGAAGATGCGCTGGGCGCCGGCCAGGCCCATGACCACCATGTTCACCTGCTGGGACACCTGGTTGATGTTGCCGGAGAACTGCTTGGTCATGTTCAGGAAGGGCACCACGATGCTGATGCTGAAGGCCAGGCCGGAGATGGAGAGGTTGGGCGCGCCGGAGATCATCAGCGCGCCGCCCACCACGGCCACCACGGCGTACAGCACGTTGCTCAGGTTGAACAGCAGGGGCATCAGCACGTTGGCGAAGGTGTTGGCCTTGCGGGAGTCCTCATACAGGGCGTCGTTGATGGCGTCGAAGTCGCGCTTGGCGCCCTCCTCGTGGCAGAAGACCTTGATGACCTTCTGGCCGTTCATCATCTCCTCGGCAAAGCCCTCGGTCTTGCCCAGGGAGATCTGCTGCCGCTTGAAGAACCGGGCGGAGTTGCCGCCCACGGAGCGGGTCACCAGCGTCATCAGCAGCACGCCGCCCACCACCAGCAGGGTGAGCCAGATGCTGTAGTAGAGCATGATGGCGATGATGGAGACGACGGTGACGGTGGTGGCCAGAATCTGGGGCATGCTCTGGGAGATCAGCTGCCGCAGGGTGTCGATATCGTTGGTGTAGTAGCTCATGATATCGCCGTGGTTGTGGGTGTCAAAGTACCGCAGGGGCAGGTCCTGCATACCGTTGAACATCCGGCAGCGGAGCTTTTTCAGGGTGCCCTGGGTGATGATGGCCATGAGCCGGTTCCAGGTGAACCCGCTGATGAGGGACAGCACATACAGCGCCGCCAGCACCGCCACCAGCTTGAAGATCTCCACCGAGGCGGAGGCCCAGTCGGCGGCGCGCCAGTACTGCTCGATCACGGCGATGATCTTCTGCATGAAGATGGTGGGCACGGCGCCCACCACGGCGCTGAACAGGATGCACCCCAGGGTCACGGGCAGCATCACGGGGTAGAACTGGAACAGCAGCTTGAACAGCCGCTTGAAGGTGCCCTTCTTCATGGGGGGCCTGCCCTTGGGCATTTCAGGCTTATTCGCCATCCTGCTCACCTCCCTTATTCTGGGATTCATAGACCTCGCGGTAGATGGGGCTGGAGGCCAGCAGCTCCGCGTGGGTGCCGATGGCGTCGATGGTGCCGCCGTCCATGATGATGATGCGGTCGGCGTCCTCCACGCTGGCCACCCGCTGGGCCACGATGATCTTGGTGGTGTCGGGCAGATAGTCCTTGAACGCCTTGCGGATCAGGGCGTCGGTGTGGGTGTCCACGGCGGAGGTGGAGTCGTCCAGAATGAGGACCTTGGGCTTTTTCAGCAGGGCCCGGGCGATGCACAGCCGCTGCTTCTGCCCGCCGGAGACGTTGGTGCCGCCCTGCTCGATATAGGTGTCGTACTTGTCGGGGAACTGCTGGATGAAGCTGTCCGCCTGGGCCAGGCGGCAGGCTTCCGCCAGCTCCTCGTCGGTGGCGTCGGGGTCGCCCCAGCGGAGGTTCTCCTTGATGGTGCCGGAGAAGAGCACGTTCTTCTGCAGCACCACGGCCACCTGGTTGCGCAGCAGCTCCAGGTCGTAGTCCCGCACGTCCACGCCGCCCACCTTCACGGTGCCCTCGGTGGCGTCGTACAGGCGGGAGATCAGCTGGATCAGGCTGGACTTGGAGGAGCCGGTGCCGCCCAGGATGCCGATGGTCTCGCCGGAGCGGATGTGCAGGTCGATGTTGGACAGGGCCATGCGCTCGGCGTGCTCGGAGTAGCGGAAGCTGACGTGGTCAAAGTCGATGGAGCCGTCCTTCACGTCGGTGACGGGGTGCTCCGGGCTGGTGATGGTGCTCTGCTCGGTGAGCACCTCCACGATGCGGTTGGCGGACTCCATGGACATGGTGATCATCACGTACACCATGGACAGCATCATCAGGCTCATGAGGATCTGGATGCTGTAGGTGATCATGGCGGACAGCTGGCCCACGTCCATGGCCGTGCCGCCGGAGCGGATGATGGCCCGGGAGCCCAGCACCAGGATGAGGGCGTTGGCCGCGTAGACGCAGAACTGCATCAGCGGATTGTTGAGGGCCAGCAGCTTCTCCGCCTTGGTGAAGTCCCGGCACACGTCCTCGGCGGCGGCGGCGAACTTCTGCTTCTCAAAGTCCTCCCGCACGTAGGACTTTACCACCCGCATGGCCTGGACGTTCTCCTGGATGGATTCGTTCACCAGGTCGTACTTGCGGAACACGCTGCGGAACAGGGGCATGGCCTTCTTGCCGATATACAGCAGGCCGCCCCCCAGCACGGGGATGACCACCACGAAGATGAACGCCAGGGAGCCCCCCATCAGATAGGCCATGATGAAGGAGAAGATGAGATTCAGCGGGCAGCGGATGGCCATGCGAATGATCATCATATAGGCGAACTGCACGTTGCTCACGTCGGTGGTGAGGCGGGTCACCAGGGAGGAGGTGGAGAATTTGTCGATGTTGGCAAAGGAGAAGTCCTGGATGCGGTAGAACATATCCTTGCGCAGGTTGCGGGCGAAGCCGGTGGAGGCGTTGGCGCAGCACACGCCGGACCCCCAGCCTGTGAGCATGGCCAGCAGGGCCATCACCACGATGGCGGCGCCGTAGCGCACGATGGTGCCAAGGCCGCAGCCGGCCTTGATCTCGTTGACCAGCAGCGAGATGGTGTAGGGGATCAGACAGTCGATGACGACCTCGACCCCCACCAGGAGCGGCGTCAGGATGGAATCCCGCTTGAACTCCCGGACGGATTTGAGCAGTGTTTTGATCATAAGCCTTCCTTTCCGCAGCAAGCCGGACAGGGCTGCTGCTGTCGATCGGAGATAGAGTGGTAGACCCGCCGGAGCATGGAGATAAACTGGGGCCGCTCCTCCGGGGTGAGGGCGTGGAGCAGCCAATCCTCCGTGTTCCGGATGTCCTCGCTGGTCTCCCGGTGGCGGAGCTCGCCGGCGGCGGTCACCCGCACCAGCTTGCTCCTGCGGTCGTCAGGGTCGGGCAGACACTCCACCAGTCCCTTTTCCTCCGCCCGCTTCACGATGCCCGCGGTGGTGGACTGGGCCAGGTCCAGCTGGCGCTCCAGCTCCTTCATAGAGCAGCAGCCTCCCTCCCGTTCGATCAGAGTGAACAGCATACAGACCTGGGCGTGGGTCAGGTCCATGGCCCGCATGGAGTTGTTGATGCGCTTTTCCGTGGTCGTATAGATCTGGCGGATCAGCGGCGCGCATTGGTCGTTCTGCATGGATGAGCCTCCTTGTTCAAAGCCTGACTATCCTACCATAGAATAGAAGCAAAGTCAATAGCATGCGATTGTAAAAGAAAACGAAAGTGTCTCCCCCTTGGCTCCGCGCTTCTGTGTATCTTGCGCAGAGCGGGGGGAGACACGTTTTACCCCTTCAGCTCGGCCAGCAGGCGGGTGCGCAGGGCGCTGTACCGCCGGGTCTGCCGGTCGTTGGCGGTCATCTGGGCCAGCAGGGCGCCGTCCCCCACCACGATGAACAGCTCCCGGGCCCGGGTGATGGCGGTGTACAGCACGCCCCGGGTGAGCAGGGTGGGGGGCACGTCGCTGAGGGCCAGGATCACCGCCCGGTACTCGCTGCCCTGGGCCTTGTGGACGGTGACTGCCCAGGCGGGCTCCAGCTCGCCCAGCAGCTCCGGCGGGTAGGCGGCCAGCCGCCCGTCGAAGGACACCGTGACCCCGCCGGCCCCGGCCTCCACGATCACGCCGATGTCCCCGTTGAACACGCCCAGCTCCTGCTGCCCGGCGGCAGGGTCCTCCCACAGCAGGTCGTAGTTGTTGCGGATCTGCATGACCCGGTCCCCCTCCCGAAAGACCCAGGGCCCAAAGGCCCGCTCCCCCTTGCCCTCGGCGGGGGGATTGAGGGCGGCCTGGAGGGCCCGGTTCAGGGCGGCGGTGCCCGCCCCCCGGCGGCGGGTGGGGGTGAGCACCTGGATCTGGTCGGCAGGGATGCCCATATTCTTGGGCAGCCGCTCCCGGCAGAGCTCCACCACCGTGTCGGCGGTGCGGCCGGCGTCCCGCCGGCCCAGGTAGAAGAAGTCCCTGCTCTTGTTGTTCAGGTCGGGGGCCTTTCCCTCGTTCACCCCGTGGGCGTTCATGACGATGGCGCTCTCCCGGGCCTGCCGGAAGATCTCCGTCAGGGCCACGGCGGGGACCGCCCCGCTGCGGATCAGGTGGTCCAGCACGCTGCCCGGCCCCACGGAGGGCAGCTGGTCCGGGTCCCCCACCAGCACCAGCCGGCACTCCCCCCGCAGGGCGGAGAGCAGCGCCGCCATCAGGGAGATGTCCACCATGGAGGTCTCGTCCACGATGACCGCGTCGGCGGCCAGGGGGTCGTCCTGATTTTTCGTAAAGCACAGCTGCCCGGTGAGGGGGTCCAGCTTGGTCTCCAGCAGGCGGTGGATGGTGGCGGCCTCCTGCCCGCAGGTCTCGGCCAGCCGCTTGGCCGCCCGGCCGGTGGGGGCCGCCAGGGCGGTCTCCAGCCCCAGCTGGTCAAACAGGGCCAGCACCCCCCGCAGGGAGGTGGTCTTGCCCGTGCCCGGCCCGCCGGTGAGCAGCATCACCTGCCGGCTGGCGGCCAGCTCCACCGCCCGCCGCTGCTCCCCGGCGTAGACGATGCCCTGCTCCTTCTGGATGGCGTCGATGAGCCGGCCCAGATTTTTCGGCGGAGCGATCTCCGTGCGGCACATCTCCGCCAGCCGCATGGCCACATAGCACTCCGCGCCGTACAGCCCCGCGGGGTAGCAGGCATCCACCCCGGCGATCTCCTCCCGGACCACCTCGCCCAGCTCGATGAGCCCGTCCAGCCCGTGCTCCAGGTCGGCGGGGGGCAGGCCGATGAGGGCCCCCGTGGCCTCCAGCAGCTTCCCCCGGGGGAGGAACACGTGGCCGTTGTCGGCGTTGTGCTCCAGCTCAAAGATGAGGGCGGCCTCGATGCGCTGGGGATCGTCCCCGGCCACGCCCAGCTCCACCGCCAGGGCGTCCGCCTGGGAGAAGGGCACCCCCAAGGTGTGCTCGCACAGGAGGTAGGGGTTGCCCTCCACCATGTCGGCGGCCAGGTCGCCGAACCGCCGGTACAGCGGCACGCACACGGACAGGGGCAGCTTCCACCGGTTGAGAAATTCCGCCAGCCGCCGCATCCCCATCTGCTCCCGGAAGGAGTCGCCGATGGCCCTCGCCCGCTTGGGCGTGACCCCCCGCAGCTCCGCCAGCCGCTCCGGCTCACGCTCGATGACCTCCAGGGCCTGGTCGCCGAATTTGTCCACGATCTGCCGGGCCAGGCCCATGCGCACGCCCTTCACCGCGCCGGAGGCCAGGTATTCAAAGATGGCCCGGGCCCCCTCCGGCATCCGCCGGACGATGACCTCGGCCTTGAACTGCTCGCCGTAGGCGGCGTGGCGGCCCCAGGTGCCCTCCAGCTCCAGCACCTCGCCGGGGGACACCCCGGGCATACACCCCACCGCCGTCACCTCGCCCCGACCGGGGCAGTCCAGCTTGAGCACGGTGTAGCCGTTCTCCTCGTTGCGGAACAGCAGGGCGGACACGGTGCCCTCGATGTGGTTGTATTCCTGCTCCAGCTCCTCCGCCATGGGTCCGCCTCCTGACACAAACAAATGTTTCAATCATTATACCACAGCGGCGGGACGTTTGCAACCGCCGATCCCGGGTATACTACCCTTGAGGTGAACGAAATGATCACAGAAAACGAACTGCTGGACCACATCTATCAGACCGCCGAGATGGGCGGCGTGGGCATCCGGGCGGTGCTCCGCCGGGCGGACGAGCCCAAGCTGGCCGCCGCCCTGAACGCCCAGCTGACGGAGTATCAGAAGCTGCGCCGGGCGGCGGGGGAGCAGCTGCGGGCCCGGGGGCAGCGGCCCCACAGCGTGGGCATGGCGGCCATGCTGTCGGCGGACATGATGTCCTCCGCCAAGACCATGCTGGACCATTCCGCCACCAGGATCGCGGAGCTGATGATCCAGGGCAGCACCATGGGGGTGACCAAAAGCCTGCGCACCCTGCGGGACTGCGACGTGCAGGACCGCCGGGTGGGCGACCTGGCAGACCGCCTGCTGAGGACCGAGGAGGCCAACATCGCGGAGATGAAGAACTTTCTCTGACCGCCAGCCGGAGAGCATCCGCCCGCGGGCCGCTGGGGACAGCGGCCCTTACAGTGAACTCCTTGACCTGGCGCAAGGGTCGATGTCCTTATCGTCCCGAAGAGACTCCCCCGGGGTGACTGGGCCCAAAAATTTCTGATCTGGCCGGTCCGGCAAAAAACCCAGCACGGGGTTCGCCCCGTGCTGGGTTTTTCTCATTTTGCCCGCCGCAGCCGCCGGAGCAGCTCCTCGGCGATCACAGCGATGGCCATGCCGATGCCGCACACCAGCCCCATGGCCGGGCCCCGGGAGGAGCCGGCATAGCCCTCCCCGGCCCGGTCAATGTCATAGATCCGGATGCCGAAGGCCCTGACCGGGACTGCGGCCGCGCCGCCGCTGTACGCCTGCCGGTAGCCCAGCCAGATCGTCACGGCCATATAGGCCATCGCCCCGGCGAAGCCGATGGCCAGCGCCAGCGCGATGCGGGCCCCGGCCCTCATGGGCCGCCGTTTTTTCACGGCGCCCATGTCACGCCCGTCTCCAGCTGGCGCCGCCGGGCACGTCGGTGATCTCGATGCCCTGGGCCTTCAGCTCGTCCCGGATGCGGTCGGCCTCGGCAAAGTTCTTGGCCTTCTTGGCCTCGTACCGCTGCATGACCAGCGCGTCCACGGCGGGGTCCCCCTCGCCGGTGACGGTGTAGCCCCCGGCGCTCTGGCTGGCGGCCTTGGCCTGCTCCTGCCGCAGGGCCTCCGCCTTCTCCAGCAGGGAGAGGGACAGCACCCGGTCGAAGTCCGCCAGCACGGCCAGCTTGGTGGCGCCGGTGGTGTCGGCCTTCAGTACGTCGTACAGGGCGGTGATGCCCATGGAGGTGTTCAGGTCGTTGCCCACCTGGGCCTTGAACTGGGCCTTGAAGCCGTCCGCCACGGCCTGATCCACCGCGCCCTCGTCCTTCACCGCGGCGATCCTCCGCAGCAGCTTCTTGTAGGCCCCGGCGGCGTTGTCCAGGTTCTCCCAGGTGAACACCAGGGCCTTGCGGTAGTGGCTCTGCAGGCAGAAGAACCGGTAGGCCAGGGGGTCATAGCCCTTCTCCTCCAGCAGGGACACCGTGAGGAACTCGCCCTTGGACTTGGACATCTTGCCGTCGTTGGTGTTCAGGTGGTGCACATGGAACCACTGGGGGCACCAGGGGTGGCCCAGATAGGCCTCGGACTGGGCGATCTCGTTGGTGTGGTGGGGGAAGGCGTTGTCGATGCCGCCGCAGTGGAGGTCCAGATACTCCCCGTTGTACTTCATGGAGATGCAGGAGCACTCGATGTGCCAGCCGGGGTACCCCACGCCCCAGGGGGAGTCCCACTTGAGGGCCTGATCCTCGAACTTGGATTTGGTGAACCACAGGACGAAGTCGTTCTTGTTCCGCTTGTTCTGGTCCTCCTCCACGCCCTCCCGGACGCCTACGGCCAGGTCCTCCTCGTCGTGGTCGTTGAAGATATAGTACCGCTTCAGTTTGGAGGTGTCGAAGTACACGTTGCCCCCGGCGAAGTAGGCGTAGCCGGTGTCCATCAGGTGCTGGATGACCTTGATAAAGTCGTCGATGAGCCCGGTGGCGGGCTGCACCACGTCGGGGCGGGCGATATTCAGCTTGTCGCAGTCGGTGAAGAAGGCGTCGGTGTAGAACTTGGCGATCTCCATGACGGTCTTGTGCTCCCGCCGGGCGCCCTTGAGCATCTTGTCTTCGCCGGTGTCGGCGTCGCTGGCCAGGTGGCCCACGTCGGTGATGTTCATGACGCGGTTGACGGTGTAGCCCTCCCAGCGCAGGTACTTCACCAGCACGTCCTCCATGATGTAGGAGCGCAGGTTGCCGATGTGGGCAAAGTGGTACACCGTGGGGCCGCAGGTGTACATCTCCACGTGGCCGGGGGTGTGGGTGACCAGCTCCTCACGCTTGTGGGTGGCGGAATTGTAAAGATACATGGGGTCAGACCTCCTGTAAAAATTGAGAATTCAATTGATGGTTTATAATTGAGAATTGAGGATCAGCGGGGGCCGTTCAGCTGCCGTTCCAGCGCGGCGACCCGTGCGGTAAGGGCATCCAGCTCCTCCCGGGTGGGGTCCTGTACGCTGGTCTGATCCGCCCCACCGGTCCCGCCGAGCGGGCCCCGGCGGGGGCCCCTCCATTCAATTCAAATTGCCGGAAGTGAATCCCGTCAATTTCAAGATTTTGGCGGAGCCAAAATGCTTGTACGGCGCACCGGCGCCGGCCCGCAGAGCGGGCACGGATCAGCCGTTCAGCTGTCGTTCCAGCGCTTCCAGCCGGGCGGCGAGGGCGGCCAGCTTTTCCAGCGTGGGGTTCTCTACGCTGGTCTGATCCACGTCATCGGCGTAGTGGGGCGCCTGCCCGGCGATGCGGACGATCTGGGCGGGGATGCCCACGGCGGTGGCGTTCTCCGGCACCTCGGACAGCACCACCGCGTTGGCGGCGATGCGGGCGTTGTCCCCCACCTTGAAGGGCCCCAGCACCTTGGCCCCGGTGGACACCAGCACGTTGTTGCCGATGGTGGGGTGGCGCTTGCCCTGGTCCTTGCCGGTGCCGCCCAGGGTGACGCCGTGGTAGAGCAGGCAGTCGTCGCCGATCTCGGCGGTCTCGCCGATGACGATGCCCATGCCGTGGTCAATGACCAGCCGCCGGCCGATCTTCGCGCCGGGGTGGATCTCGATGCCGGTGAAGTGCCGGCTCCACTGGCTCACCAGCCGGGCCAGGAATTTCAGCCCGTGCCGGTGGAGAAAGTGGGCCAGCCGGTGGTAGATGACGGCGTGTACGCCGGGGTAGAGCAGGAATATTTCCAGCCGGCTCCGGGCCGCCGGATCTCTGGCCTGATAGGCCCGTAAAGTCTCGCCCAATCGGGTCAAGGGGATACCTCCTTTGAAAATACGCTTTTGAAAGCGTGGGGAAATTTTGCTCGGTGGAGCAAAAGGGGGACGCGCCATTTCTTTTCCCTCGTGGGAAAAGAAGTGGCAAAAGAAAAGCACGTTCAAGGGGCTGGCCGCCCCTTGAAAAACCCCGCCGCCAGTCCTTTCGTGCGACCGTCTATCACCGGCGCTGAGGTAAGACACATTGACCAGCATCGCCCCCGCGTCCGCTTCGTGCGGAGGTGGGAATCGGTTTATACTACGTTCGGAAATGCGCCTGGCGGGGCGGTCGCTTCGGCTTGTAGGGGCCGGGAGCCCCGGCCCCTACACCGTGATTTATGGTCCTGCACGGCGGCAGCCCTTAGACACGTTTTTGCCTTCTTTTTGCGTGCGCAAAAAGAAGGTCGCCCTGGGGGCGAGACCCCATCGCGATCCGCGGATGCGGACAAAAAACAAACGCCCCCCATGTCCCCCTGGACATGAGAGGCGGCTTTCCCGCGGTTCCACTCCCGTTTTTCGCTCATAGGCCGTCACGTGGCCCCTCCGGTGGGCGTCTGCATCCCACTCGCTCCCGCCTGCAATTCATCCGCCCTTCCGCGAGGGCCGCTTTCAGCCGGCGGCGGCCCCTCTCTGCCGCTTCCGCGGCGGACTACTCGATGCGCTCAACGCGATATTCAATTTCTGATTTATTATATTACCACGGCTCCAGAAATGTGTCAAGACAGGCGGCAGACTTTGGTGATTTTTACACCTTGATTTTTTCCCGGCCCTCTGGTATCCTATTGAGCAATAAGTGAGAAGGAGTGATCGGCATGTTCAAAACGCGGTACAAGGCCCTGCCCGCCGCCGGCATTGCCATTTTTCCTTCCGTTTTTGTTTGTTTGGCAGTCACCATTTGGTGATTGCCTCTTTTTTTGCCCGAGAGAATCAAAGAGAGAAAGGGAGAGATCAAATGAACAATCATGAACCGATCTACGACGCGCGCAAGCTGGGCGTCCCCAAAATGCTGGTGCTGGGCCTGCAGCATCTGTTCGCCATGTTCGGCGCCACCGTGCTGGTGCCCATCCTGGTGTCCGGCTACGGCCTGCCCCTGTCCATCCAGACCACCCTGCTGATGGCCGGCGTGGGCACGCTGATCTTCCACCTGTGCACCAAGTTCAAGGTGCCCGCCTTCCTGGGCTCCTCCTTCGCCTTCCTGGGCG
>CAVJBM010000236.1:0-10375 GCA_963647775.1 Anaerovibrio sp. | reverse complement strand
AGACCGAACGGATGCCGCAGATGGACGAAAACGGCAAAACCATCGCGCCCGAGCGGCACGACATCGTCTTTGACCATGTAAGCTTTGCCTATGAGAAAAAGCCGATCCTGCGCGACATTTCCGTGACGCTTCCGGATCGGAGCACCACCGCCATCGTCGGTCCCTCCGGCTCCGGCAAGACCACGCTGTGTAACCTCGTCGCCCGCTTCTGGGACGCGGACAGCGGCAGCGTGCGCATCGGCGGCCACGATGTGCGGGACTATACGCTCGAGAGCCTGATGGATCAAATCAGCATGGTGTTCCAGAACGTTTATCTCTTTGCCGACACGATCGAGAACAACATCAAATTCGGCTGTCCGAACGCCACGCACGCGCAGGTGGTCGAAGCGGCGAAGAAAGCCTGCTGTGACGACTTCATCTCGGCTTTGCCGGACGGGTACGCTACCGTCATCGGCGAGGGCGGCGCGTCGCTCTCGGGCGGTGAAAAGCAGCGCATCTCCATTGCCCGCGCCATGCTCAAGGACGCGCCCATCATCATCCTGGACGAGGCCACCGCCAACGTGGACCCGGAAAACGAGGCGGAGCTGATGGAGGCCATCGCGGCGCTGACCCGGGAGAAAACGGTCGTCATGATCGCCCACCGGCTGAAAACCGTCCGCCGCGCGGACCAGATCCTGGTGGTGGACAAGGGCCGCATCGTCCAGCGTGGCACCCACCGGGAGCTGATGGCCCAGGAGGGCATCTACCGCCGCTTCGTCGCCGGCCGGGAGCGGGCCGTGGGCTGGCGCATCAAGGAGCCCTGACTCAGGGCACAAAAAGGCCCCGGACGGCGCGGGCCGCCCGGGGCCGGGGCTTTACAGCCAATCCTGGACCACGTCCAGCAGCTGGTCCGGCGGCACTCCGCCGCCCAGCACCAGTTCGCACAGCTCGTCGATCCGGGAAATACTACAGGTGATGTGGGGTACAGAGACTTCAATCCCCTCCCGCGGGTCCTCCGCCCGCAGACCGTAACTCTCGCAGGAAAACGCGCCTACATCCATCTCGTCGATGATGATGTAGTAGCAATATATTCGGCTCTCGCCGTCCTCCTTTTCCTGCTCCGCAGTTCCCAAAAATAGTTCGCGCATGGTCTTGTTCCTCCGCCTTTCTCAAAGATTTGGCCGACCTTTGGGCTGGCCGGTCATTCCCTCTGCCCCTATCATGCACGAAACCGTTTTCACTTGCAAGCCTATCCGCTCGACGCGATTCAACGCAATTCGACAAAACCACAACATTTTGTTCATAATCAGATCAGAAGTGCTCAATTCCTTGGACCCTTACAAAAATTACCGGAAAATTTCTACAGCAGAGCCCCCTCCGTTCCGGCGGAGGGGGCTTGACTTACGGCGCGGGCCGGTCCTGAACGGAGAAGCGGTACGCCGTCCGCTGCCGGTACTCCGCCCCGGCCCGGAGGACGGGGGAGGGGAACTGCGGACGGTTGGGGGAGTCGGGGAAGAACTGAGTTTCCAGGCAGAAGCCCCAGCGGCGGCCGTAGGGCGCGCCGCCCTTGCCGGCGGGGCAGCCGTCCAGATAGTTGCCGGAGTAGAACTGCACCCCGGGCAGGGTGGTCAGCACCTCCAGGGCGATGCCGGTGTCCGGCGACCAGGCCCGGGCGGCGGGGCGGAGGGCGCCGTCCCATCCGCTGATGACCCAGTTGTGGTCGTAGCCGCCGGCCAGGGCCAGCTGGGGGAAGGGCCGGTCCCAGCCGTCCCCCATGGGGAGGGGCAGCCGCAGGTCCATGGGGGTGCCCTCCACCGGGGCGATCTCGCCGGTGGGGATGGAGCGGCGGTCCGTGGGGGTGTAGCGGTCGGCAGGGATCTGGATGTACTGCCCGCCCACCGGTCCGCTGCCGTGGCCGGACAGGTTGAAGTAGCTGTGGTTGGTGAGATTGCAGACGGTGTCCCGGTCGCAGCGGGCCTGATAGTCGATGGTCAGGCCGCCGTCGGTGAGGGTGTAGGCCGCCCGGACGTCCAGCGTGCCGGGGTAGCCCTCCTGCCCGTGGGGGCTCCGCAGGGAGAGGACGACGGAGCTGCCGGTGAGGGCCTCCACCGTCCAGACCTGCCGGTCGAAGCCGCCGGGGCCGCCGTGGAGGTGGTTGGGCCCGTCGTTGGCGGGCAGGAGGTGCTCCGCGCCGTTCAGGGTGAAGCGGCTGCCGCCGATGCGGTTGGCGTACCGGCCGATGAGAGCGCCCAGGTGGCCGTCGTGGGCGAGGTAGTCCTCCAGCCGGTCAAAGCCCAGCACCACGTCCACCGGGCGGCCCGACCGGTCGGGCACGGTGAGGGCGCGCACCGCGCCGCCGAAGGTGAGGACGGCGCAGGAGAGGGCCCCGGCGCGGAGGGTGAGCTCCTCCACGGCCCCGCCGCCGGGCAGGGCACCGAAGGGTCTGCGGGACTGACACATACACATACCTCCCATAACTGTTTGCCCCATTATACACGCTCCGGCGGGAACTGGCAATGGGTGCCCTCCGTCCGGCGCGGAACGCCGGGGAAAAGGGCGGAAGAGGCCCATTTTTTGCCGCTTTCCGCTTGACAAATCCGGGGGGAGGGAGTTTAATATGGTTAACTGACAGTTAGCCTTATCTAACAAGGGGAACGGGAGGGATCGGACATGTCCAGAAAAGCGACGGAGTTCCAGCGGAAGGAAATGAGCCGGATGTACCGGGGCAAGGAGATCTTCAAGCCCCTGAACACCGGCTGGATCGACGAGCACGTGGCCTGCGTGCGGGAGTGGGTGGCCAACATCTTCTTCTACCGCAAGGGGGACACCACCATCATGCTGGACGCCGGGTACAATTATGACCGGCTGGCGGAGAAGATGGCCTGGCTGGGCATCGACCCCGCGTCCATCCGCCACATCCTCATCACCCACCAGGACACCGACCACGTGGGGGCCGTGGAGGCCGACAGCCCCGGCCTGTTCCGGGACGCGACCCTCTATATCGGCGAGGCGGAGGACCGCTACCTCACCGGCGCGGCCCGCCGGAAGGTCATCTATCACCTGTACAAGCTGCCCCAGGTGACCATCAACAACAAAAAGGTCCTGCTGAAGGACGGCCAGGTGTTCGACATCGGCGGCATCCGCATCGAGTGCTTCCTGGTGCCCGGCCACACCTGGGGGCACATGGTGTACCTCATCGACGACAAGTACCTCTTCACCGGGGACACCCTCTGGTTCGGGGCCGACGGCGGGTACAGCTTCATCGCCGCCCTGGCGGAGGACAACAAGCTGGCGGTGCGCTCCCTGGCGGCGCTGGAGGAGAAGCTGCGGGCCCGGGGCCTGCACCCGTATTTCCTCACCGGCCACACCGGCTGGACAGATAATTTTGAGTTCGCCTTTGCCCACAGGGACCAGCTGTGCTCCCCCTTCAAAAAGAGGGTCCACGACCCCGCCGCCCCCTACGACGCCTACGACGAGTCCGACGACACGGAGGAGCGGGCCAAAAGCGGTTATCTGCCCGGCGTGGGGCGATGAAAACGGAGACAGGAGGGACCCATTGTGAACGACAGCGAGCTGCAATTTGACCGCACCTGCCACGTGCTGTACTCCAAGCCCTGCAAGGCCCAGATCCAGGCGAAGATCGCCCTCCACTACCCGGAGGGGGAGCGGGAGGCCGCATGGGAGCGGGTGCAGCGGCAGTATGAGGACTTTCTCTCTGACTGGCGCACCGACCTGGGCGGGGCGAAAAACTTCCACAACGGGGCCGGCGGCACCTATGACTGCATCGCCCTCATGGCCTATTATACGGCGTGCAGGGAGGTCACGGACCTGGCCGAGATCGAGGAGATAGAGGGGGCCCTGATCCTGCCCGCCTTCCGGAAGCTGGGGAGGCTCGTCAACTGCAACCGGCCCCTGTTCCGGCGGCTGATGTACCAGGCGTTCCGGATCGCCAAGCGCCAGTGCGATGCGTGGCACGACTATGAGATGACGGTGGCCCCCTATGAAAAGGACAAGCCCATCTACTACGAATTCACCGCCTGCCCCGTGGCGGAATTTGCCGTCAAGCACGGGCTGACGGAGGTCATGCCCGCCCTGTGCAACGTGGATTTTGCGTCCATGGAGCTCATCCACGCCCGGCTGGTGCGCACCACCACCCGCATCGACGGCTGCAGGTGCGACTATACCATCTGCGGCGATCAGGACCCGTACCTGAAGGACCATCCCGAGTACCGGGACGAGGCGGGCTGCCGCCGCAACCGTTAGGGGAGATCGATATGCTGTTTGAGACTCTGGGTGCGCCGGGCCGCCCGGCGGTGCTCTTTTTCCACGCCATGGGGGTCACCGGCGCCAGCAGCGAGCCCGTGGCGGAGCACCTGAAGGACCGGTATTTTTGTATCCTGCCCACCTCCACCGTCTACTGCCCTGGCCAGCGGTACGTCAGCAAGGAGGACGAGGTGCGGCAGGTGGAGGTGTTCCTGGCCCGGCAGGGGGTGACCCGGCTGGCGCTGGTGGTATCCTCCTCCATCGGGGCGGACCTGGCCCTGGCCTTTCTGACCCGGACGCGCCTGCCGGTGGAACACGTTTACTTCGACGGCGGGCAGTTCGCCCAGATCCCGCGGGGCACCCGCCGGGTGATGACGCCCCTGCTGTACCTGGCCGTCAAGAGCCTGTACTGGACCCGGGGACGGACGCTGAAGAAGATCCTCTGGTGCGATGACGACGCCATCAAGCCCTATTTCATCGCCGCGGGGAAGGCCCTGACCTGCGGCAACCTCCGCCGCCAGCTGGCGGACAGCCTGGAGGACAAGCCCTTCCCGCCCCTGCCGCCGGAGGTGCAGAAGCACAGCTGGTTCGCCTTCGGCAGCGGAGAGGACCACTACAAATACCGCGGGGCGGTCATCCGGGCCTACCCCTTCGGCCATTACCCCGTGTTCGAGGGGTACGACCACATGGAGTATCAGATCAGGGACCCGGCGGGCTTTGCGGCGCTGCTGGAATCGGTGACGGAGCGGGACACCCTGCCCGACCTGCCGTTTCTGAGAAAGTGAGGAACCGAGATGAAATACCACATTGAACGAAATACCGTGCAGGAGACGCTGGTCATCCCCGTCTATGGCCGGAAGATGTGCTCCCGGCTGTACCCGGAGCTCTACCGGGACGAGACCGCCCTCCGCCTGATGGACCAGATCGACTACGACTTCTCCGCCCTGGAGCAGAGATCCAAAAGCGTGATGCAGCGCTTCGGCTTTCTGGAGGTGGCCATGCGGCAGAACGACCTGGCCTGGGAGGTGCGGGACTACCTGAGGACCCACCCCAACGCGGCGGTGGTCAACCTGGGCTGCGGGCTGGACGGCGCCGGCCGGCGCTGCGACAACGGCACCTGCAAAATTTACAATCTGGACTTTCCCGACGTCATCGCCGTGCGGAACGAGCTGCTCCCCGCCGGCGAGCGGGAGGAGAACATCCCCTGCGACCTGAACGACACGGCGTGGTTCGACCGCATCGACGCCTCGGGGGGCGCGGTGTTCTTCGCCGCCGGGGTGTTCTACTACTTTCTGAAGGAGCAGGTCCAGGCCCTGGTGACGACCATGGCGGCGGCCTTCCCCGGCGGGCGGCTGGTGTTCGACGCGGCCAACCGCAGGGCCGTGAAGCTGATGCTCAAGACCTGGATCAAGGACGCGAAGATCCGGGACGTGGGGGCCTATTTCGCCGTGGCCGATGCCCGGCGGGAGCTCTCCCCCTGGAGCCCGGCCCTCCGGGTGTCCAGCCGGGGGTACATGCTGGGCTACAACGACCTGCGGGACCCGTCGGTGAGCGGGTTTTTCCGCTTCCTGGCCAGGGTGGGGGACAACCGGATGAATATGCAGATCGTGCGGATCGAATTCGGAGGGGACCAAGCATGAAGTACGCGGGGATGCCCATGGGCATGTGGGCGCTGTTCGCAAAGTCCTTCGAGCGGCAGCTGACCGCCGTGTTCGGCTATGACAGGGCGGAGGCCGCGGCCATCGCCCGGCGGGCGAAGCCCAAATACCGGGAGATCATCGCCGGCCTGCCGGAATTCGAAAAGGCGGACCGGTTCAAGATGAATGAGGTGAACTGCGCCCTGGCGGGGGCCTTCATCCTCTCCATGCCCCGGCGGCCGGACGTGGAGCGGCTGACGAAATATTATGCCGATTCCATGATGACCGGGCCCATGAAGTGGTTCTGCCGCAAGAGCGGGAAGCGCAAATTCACCGCCAAGGACATCGAGGGGATGCGGGCCGCTGCGGCGCTGCGGGCCGCCGACCGCAACCCCTACTCCTGGAACATGGACTTTTACGAGTACCCGGACGGCAGCGGCTACGAGGGCCGGTTTACCCGCTGCGGCATCTGCACCCTGATGAAGGAGTTGGGGCTGTACGACCTGACCCCCGCCCTCTGTCATCTGGACTACACCATGAGCGAGGCCGGCGGGGCCGCCGACTTCGTGCGGGAGTACACCCTGGCCTCCGGCGGGCCGTACTGCGACTGCGGATACAAGAAAAAGACCTGACCGATGTCCAAAGGTCTCCCGGGAGCCGCCGCGGCGGCTCCCGGGAGATTTTCTGCCCTTGCCATGGGGGCGGAGATGCGGTATGATAGGGGAGATAAGGAGGCGGTCGTGTGAACAAGCTGCTTTGCCGGGCCTTTCAGGGCGTGATGAAGGTGGGCAATTATTTTGTGGGCTATCGGACGCCGGAGCTGCTGGAGGGCCCCGGCTGCGTGAACCGGCTGCCCGCCCTGCTGGCGGAGCGGGGGGCCCGCCATGTGCTGCTGGTCACCGGGCGGCACATCACCAAAAGCGGCCTGAACGCCGGGCTCATTGAGGGCCTTAAAGCGGCGGGGGTGGCCGTGACGGTGTTCACCGACCTGTCCCCCGACCCCACCAGCGACGATGTGGAGCGGGGCTATGAACTCTGCCGGGCGGAGGGGTGTGACGCCATCGTGGCCTTCGGCGGCGGCTCCCCCATGGACTGCGCCAAGGCCATCGGCGCCCGGCTGGCCCGGCCCAATAAGTCTGTGGCCCAGCTGCAGGGCCTTTTGAAGGTGGGCCGGCCCATCCTGCCCCTGTACGCCGTGCCCACCACGGCGGGCACCGGGTCGGAGACCACCATCGCCGCCGTCATCACCGACAGCGCCGCCCACCACAAGGCCGCCATCAACGACCCGGCCCTCATCCCCCTCTGCGCCGTGCTGGACCCGGAGCTCACCGCGGGCCTGCCCCCCTTCACCACCGGCACCACCGGCATGGACGCCCTGTGCCACGCGGTGGAGGCCTACACCAACCACACCTACAACACCGGGCTGGAGAACGACATGGCCCTCCGGGCGGTGAAGCTGATCTACGAGAACCTCCTGCCTGCCTACCGGGACGGCGCCGACCTGGCCGCCCGGCAGAACATGCAGCGGGCCGCCTTTTACGCCGGCCGGGCCTTCACCCGGGGCGGGGTGGGCTACGTCCACGCCGTGGGCCACGCCGTCGGCAGCCTGTACGGCGTGTCCCACGGACTGGCCATGGCGGTGATCCTGCCCCACGTCATGCGGCAGTTCGGCCCGGCGGCCCGGAAGCGCCTGGCGGAGCTGGCGGCGCGCTGCGGCATCCCCGGGGCGGACGAGGGGGCGCGGGCGGAGAACTTCATCGCCTGGATGGAGGAGACCGACCGGGCCATGGGCATCCCCGCCGGGCTGGACATGATCCGGGACGAGGACGTGGAGCAGATCATCACCTGGGCCATGGCGGAGGCCAACCCCCTGTACCCGGTGCCCGCCGTCTGGGGCCGGGAGGACTTCCGGCGGCTCATCCGCACCCTGCGGGAGGCCCGGTGAGCGGCTTCATACTTTTTTAACTTGTACCGGCGGGCATATGGGTGTATAATCAGACGGCCTGGCTGAGAGAAAACAAAGAGAAAGAGTGGATTTTATGCCGAATAAACGCAGAATGGGAGACCGGAAGGACGGCGTACTGCTGCGGGATCTGGACTCCATGCACTTCATTTGCCCCCTGCTCTACCCCAACCGCTGCGACAACGAGGCGTTCATCGCCGAGCGCATCGACCTGACCAACGTGAACGCCTACCTGGAAAAGCACAATGCCGAGCACCCGGAGGAGCCGTACAATCTGTTCCAGGTGATCGTCACCGCCGTGATGAAGCTCATTACCCTGCGGCCCAAGATGAACCGCTTCATCGCCAACCGGAACACCTATCAGCGCAACGAGGTGTCCGGCTCCTTCGTCATCAAGAAGGAGTTCAGCGACGGCGCGGCGGAGGCCCTGGCCTTCCTCCACACCAAGCCGGAGGACACCATCGAGACCATCCACGCGGAGATCCGCCGGCAGATCACCGACTGCCGGGAGCGCAACCGCACCGACGGCTCCACCGACTCCATGGACATGTTCAACCGGATGCCCCGCTGGCTGTCCAAGCTGATCATCGACGTCATCCGCTTCCTGGACCGCCACGGCTGGGTTCCGTCCTCCCTCATCGAGACGGACCCCTACTATTCCTCCGTAGTGTTCACCAATTTGGGGTCCATCAAGCTGCACTCTGGCTATCACCACCTGACCAACTGGGGCACCAACTCCGTGTTCGTGGCGGTGGGAGAGAAAAAGCCCCGCCCCTTCTACGACGAGGAGGGGAATATGACCATGCGGGACAGCATCGACCTGGGCCTCACCATTGACGAGCGCATTGCCGACGGCTACTATTACTCCAAGACCGTCCGCCTGCTGCGCAAGCTGCTGGAGAACCCCGAACTGCTGGAGCAGCCCCTCAACGCAGAGGTCACCGACTATTGACGCGCAAACAGCCCCGCGGCGTATTGCCGCGGGGCTGTTTTTCTGATATAATGGGGGAAAACCGGGGAAACGGAGGGGAAGGCATGGCCCTGTACACAAAAAAGCTGATCATGACCGCCTTCCAGGAGATGCTGGAGGAGATGCCCTTCGACAAGATCACCGTGTCCGCCCTGGTGAAGCGGGCGGGGATCAGTTCCAACACCTTTTACTACCACTATCAGGACATCTACGCCCTGCTGGACGTGTGGTTCCGGGCGGAGCTGGGCCGCTATTTCCCGCCGGAGAGCAGCTATGAGACGTGGAAGGGCGCCACCAAGGCCATGCTCCGGGACTGCCGGGAGCACTCCCGGCTCATTTACCACCTGCTGGACTCCCGCTCCCGGGACCGGATGGAGCGGTATCTTTACTCCCTGACCGACGACGTGCTGCCCCGCCTGGTGCGGCAGGCGGCGGGGGAGCGGGAGCTGCCTCCGGAGCGGCTGAACGAGATCGCGAACTTCTGCCGCTGCGCCTACATCGGCTTTGTGATGCAGTTTTTCTGGCGGCGCATGGAGTATGACATCGACACCGGTGTGGACCGCCTGGGCCTGCTGATGGACAGCTTTGTGATCGGCGCGGTGGAGGCCCTGGCCCGGGAGCAGTGACGGATCCTTGCGCAAAATCGGATATTTGCTCAGATTTGGGCAGTTTCGGCGGTTTCCCCCAAATGGGGGAGACCGCTTTTTTTCTCCGTGGCGGGGAGGGGGGCAGTTACGGTAAAGTAAGGGGAAGAAAACGCCGGCCCCGCCGGCAAAAGCAGAAAGGATGCGAGCACCATGAGTGTGATGGACAAGATCTCCCACGCGGCCGAGCGCAAGGCCTTTGAGACCATTCTGGACTCCATGCTCAAAAAGGGGCAGACCCAGGATGTGGGCGAGCTGGCCGACTCCCTGATCGACATGATCCAGAAGATCCAGGGCAATACCTGGAGCGATAAGGCCTACGCCACCCTCCACGAGCTGGCCAAGAACCCCGACGGCAAGTGGGCCCACTATGCCCAGCGGGTCATCCGGGACAACGACCCCTATATCCTCCGGACCTTCCTGACCAACGTGGCCTACGAGGGCGGCTTCCGCGGCTATCAGACGGCCAAAAAGCTGGCCGCCGAGTACGACGTGAACATCCCCTGGGTCATCCTGATGGACCCCACCTCCGCCTGCAACATGCACTGCACCGGCTGCTGGGCGGCGGAGTACGGCCACCAGCAGAGCCTGACCTTTGAGGAGATGGACCGGGTGCTCACCGAGGCCAAGGAGCTGGGCACCCACGCCTGCCTGTTCACCGGCGGCGAGCCCCTCATGCGCAAGAAGGACATCATCCGCCTGTGCGAGAAGCACCGGGACATCGCCTTCCACGCCTTCACCAACGGCACCCTGGTGGACGAGGACCTGTGCCGGGAGATGCTCCGGGTGGGCAACTTCTTCCTGTCCGTCAGCGTAGAGGGCTTTGAGGAGGCCAACGACGGCCGCCGGGGCCAGGGCCACTTCCAGAAGGCGCTGGACGCCATGGACCTGATGCACCGGTACCGCATCCCCTTCGGCG
>CAVJBM010000235.1:0-16245 GCA_963647775.1 Anaerovibrio sp. | reverse complement strand
CGGCCTCATCGGCACCGCCTACCTCTATGACCCCGAGACCGGCGCCCGTTACCGCGACACCGACCAGGCCAAGCAGGCTCTGTGCGACTTCTACTCCGTTGACACCTCCAAGTACGACAACCTGGACGACGCCGTTGCCTCCATCACCGGCTACGATCCCGTTGCCGCCAAGGAGCTGTTCAAGGAGGCCTTTGACGAGGCCATCGCTGCCGGCTACATCACCGACAACGACAACGACGGCATCTCCGATCAGACCGTCACCATCGAGTACTGCCTGTCCTCCGACTCCGACTTCATGACCAAGACCATCAACTACCTCAACGAGAAGATGAACGAGGTCACCGAGGGCACTCCCTTCGAGGGCAAGATCCTGTTCACCAAGTCCGCCCCCTACGGCAACGACTGGTCCAACAAGATCCGCGCTGGTCTGGCCGACACCGTCCTGGGCGGCTGGTCCGGCTCCGCGCTGAACCCCTTCTCCCTGACCGACCTGTACGTCAACCCCTCCAAGATGTATGACGCTCAGTGGTTCGACGCTACCACCGTCTCCATGACCCGCACCATCGATGGCGAGGAGATCACTCTGAACCTGAAGCAGTGGTCTGACGCCCTGAACGGCGCCACCGTCGAGGTCAACGGCAAGAGCTACAACTGGGGCGACGGCATCGCCGACGTGGAGACCCGTCTGGACATCCTGGCCGGCATCGAGACCGCCGTTCTCGGCACCTACGACTACCTGCCCATGCTGCAGGACGCCTCCGCCGCTCTGCTGAGCCAGCAGGTCTACTATGTGGTCGAGGAGTACAACCCCGTCATGGGCCGCGGCGGCATCGCCTACCTGAAGTACAACTACAACGACGCCGACTGGGCTGCTTACGTCAAGGAGCAGGGCGGCGAGCTGAAGTACTAAGAAGTACTCAGCCGCACCGCCTTGAAAGGCTGACCGCATAGTTTTCGCGGTCACAACCGACAATTAAAGTGCTGCGCGCTGTTGCAGGGGTGGGCTTTCCACCCCTGCAACACGCCGTATTTACCGGCCCTGCGGCGCTGCTGTGAAGCGGCAGCGCGGCAGCGCGGTAAAGAGTCCCGGCCCCAGCGGAGGACCCGCCGTTTTTTCGCAAGGGGCGTCGCCCGCCAGTTCCGGCGCCTGCGCCCCGTGCTCTGCTCCGCCCCCTGCGAAAAGTCAGACGACTTCTCTGTCCCGCCGGGAAGCCCTCATTCATTGGGAGGTCTGTGTAATGGTCAAATATGTCATCAAACGTATCCTGCTCATGCTGATGACCCTGCTTATCATCACCTGCATGTGCTTCGTTCTGGTGCGGATGCTGCCCCCGGCAGAGCTGCCCCTGAACGACATCCACACGAAGGTCATCGAGGCCCGCCGGGAGGCCCAGGGCTATAACAAGCCGTATCTGGTGCAGTTCGGCATCTATCTCCGCGACATCTTCACGAGGTTCGACTGGGGCATCAGCGATAAGCTGTATTTCGGCCAGGACGTGGCCTCCATCTTCCTGAACAAGCTGCCCGCCACCGTGGTGGTCAACCTGTACTCCATCCTGCTCAGCATCCCCATCGGCATCGGCCTGGGCATCTGGGCGGCCCTGAAGAAGAACACCTGGCTGGACTACACCATCTCCACCCTGACGATGGTGGTCATCTCGGTGCCAAGCTTCGTGTTCGCCTTCCTGATCCAGTACTTCCTGTCGTATAAGTTAGGCTGGTTCCCATTCCTGATGAAGGAGGGCACGGACTGGTTCTCGTGGAGCATGTTCGTGAGTATGCTGCCGGCCGTGCTGGCCAGCTCCTTCGGCACCATCGCCGGCTTCACCCGCACCACCCGCGCGGAGCTCACCGAGGTGCTCACCAGCGAGTTTATGCTGCTGGCCCGCACCAAGGGCCTCACCCGGGCCCAGGCCACCGTGCGCCACGCCATGAAGAACTGCATGGTGGTCATTCTGCCCGCCATCTTCGGCAGCTTCATCGGCATCATGTCCGGTTCCCTGATCATCGAGAAGATCTTCGCCATCCCGGGCGTGGGCAACCTGTACCTGAACGCCATCAACGCCCGTGACTACAACATCTTCATGTTGGATTCCATCTTCTACACGGCGGTCAGTCTGCTGGCAGGCATCGTGATCGATATCAGCTACGGCTTTATCGATCCTCGGATCAGAATGGGGTCGAAGAAATGAGTATGCAGAATATGAATTACGAACACATCCCTGCGGAGAAGTTCGCCTTCACCCAGATGGATGCCAGTCTCCACGACAAGAAGCTGGAGACCAAATCCCGCAGCTACATGGCCGACGCCTTCCTGCGGTTCAAAAAGAACAAGTCCTCCGTGGTGGGTGCCATCATCATCGCGGTGCTGCTGCTGTTCTCCATCGTGTCTCCCATCATCTCCCCCTATACGGTGAAGGATCAGGACAAGCTGTACCAGAACTTCCCCGCCTTTGTGGAGTCCTTCGCTGAGAAGAAGCTGGGCATCTTCAACGGCGGCTACACCATTGCCAGCCAGAACGAGAAATCCATGCTCTTCTGGAAGGGCATCGCCACGGAGACCGGCATGGACCCGGTGAACAAGATCGTGGACACCACCACGACCTACGTCATGCACCGGGGCGAGCAGAAGGCCAACGTCACCTATAAGATCAACATCAACCGCTATTACAGCATCGGTGTGGTCTACCGGGTGTTCTCCTACGAGGAGTTCGAGCGCATCCAGCGCTGGCAGGACGAGACCGGCATCCAGGTCCTCTACCCCTACGTGGACCCCACCGACATCGAGGGCATCTCCGACAACGCCAACATCTGGTATAAGGTGTCCGACTCCAAGGGCACCCCCGCCCTGGACGCCGACGGCAACTTCGTCCCCGCCTACTCCACCAACGCCGGCAAGGCGGGCGTGGAGTACACCAGTATCCGCGTCCCCGGCGACGACGGCAGTTACGTCTACTCCACCGCCAAGTCGGGCGCCGTCCAGTGCCGCGTGTGCTACTACAACTACTATAAGTACGTGAACGGCCGCGCGCCCTTCTATCTCTTCGGCACCAACTCCATGGGCATGGACCTGTTCTCCGCCATCGGCGTGGGCGCCCGGTTCTCCATCATCTTCGCCATCCTGGTGTCCGCCATCAACCTGTTCATCGGCGCCATCTACGGCGCCATCGAGGGCTACTACGGCGGCGCCGTGGACATGACCATGGAGCGTATCTCCGATATCCTCTCCGGCGTGCCCTTCGTGGTGTGCACCACCCTGTTCCAGCTGCATCTGGCCCAGAAGGTGGGCGTGGTGCCGTCCTTCCTGTTCGCCTTCGTGCTGACGGGGTGGATCGGCATGGCCTCCCTCACCCGTAAGCAGTTCTACCGCTTCAAGGGCCAGGAGTTCGTCCTGGCGGCCCGCACCCTGGGCGCCTCCGACTGGCGGCTGATGTTCAAGCACATCTTCCCCAACTCCCTGGGCACCATCATCACCAGCTGCGCTCTGGTCATCCCCAGCGTCATCAACAGCGAGACCTCCATGACCTACCTGGGCATCATCAACCTGTCCGACTTCGCGGGCACCACCATCGGCACCCTGATCAGCCAGGGCAACGCCGCCATGACCGCCGCCCCCCACGGGGTGTTCTGGCCGTCCCTGTACCTGTCCCTGCTGCTGATCTCCTTCAACCTGTTCGGCAACGGCCTGCGGGACGCCTTTAACCCGTCTACGAGAGGAGCTGAGGATTGATCATGGAGAAGAAGCTTCAAGTTAAAAACCTTCGTATCTCTTTCCGCACCTCCAACGGTAAGGTGCAGGCCGTCCGGGACATCAGCTTCGACCTGGCCAAGGGCGAGACCCTGGCCATCGTGGGCGAGTCCGGCTCCGGCAAGTCCGTCACCTCCAAGGCCATCCTGGGCATCCAGGCCGGCAACTCCATCACCGAGTCCGGCGAGATCATCTACGACGGCAAGGACCTGCTGAAGATCTCCGAGGAGGACTTCCACAAGATCCGCGGCGACAAGATCTCGATGATCTTCCAGGACCCCATGTCCAGCCTGAACCCTATCGTCAAGATCGGCCGCCAGCTGACCGAGGCCATGATTCTCAAGGGCAAGGCCCGCCAGCGGGAGAGCCGCAGCAACTTCAACGGCTACCTGAAGGCCCTGGGCGAGAGCATGGTGGCCGCGGCCAAGGCTGCCGGCCGCGCCGACAGCGAAGCTCTGCTGGAGAAGTGCAAGAAGTTCGACAAGTTCGAGTTCAAGCACGTGGAGCTGGAGAGCGCCTATAACCGCGCCCAGGAGGCCGCCGTGGAGGCCGTGGCCGACATCGAGATCCTGGCCTTCGAGCTGGAGAAGAACGCCGCCAAGGACGCCACCTACCGCATCAACAGCGCCGCCAAGCTGGCGGAGACCGCCATCCACGAGCACGTGATCCGCGAAAAGGCCGACCGGGTGAAGGAGCTGTCCGCCGCCCTGAAGAGGGCCGCCGGCCCCGCCGGCAAGAAGGACGCGGACACCACCGCCGTCCAGACCCAGCTGCGGGAGCTGCAGGCCATCCTCCAGGAGGGCGTGGAGCGCCCCGCCCCCAACTTCTTCCGGGTGGGCTACTACACCGTGTTCAGCGGCCAGCCCATGCCCGACATGCCCGTGGAGGAGCTGAACGCCTTCCTGCTGGACTACCTGAACAAGGAGTTCATGCTGGACTTCATTGCCGATGCCAAGGAGGGCCTGAAGTACGCCGCCGATGCCGCCTATGCCAACATGGGCCCCGCGGCGGAGGCCCTGCGGGCCGCCGTCCCCACCTTCCAGAAGGAGGACCTGGACCACAAGGAGTGCTCCGCCCTGGCCAAGGAGCTCACCGTCAAGGTGGAGTCCGCCATCGACCGGCTGGCCCTCACCAAGGACAGCCTCAGCTACACCTTCGGCTCCAGCCTCACCGGCGAGATCGACCGCTACTTCGCCTCCATCGGCAAGAACGCCAAGGCTGTCAAGGCCCACGACCGGGCCCAGGCCAAGTACGACAAGCTGGTGGCCCGGGGCAAGACCCCCGATTACGAGGTGGCCGCCGCCGCCGTCACCGACCTGGAACTGGTGAAGGGCAACATCGTGCGCATCGTCGAGCGTATGGCCGACCACTATGAGGAGCTGCTGGCCGCTCGGGAGAGCCGCGACTTCGACGCCGAGACCGTGGCTGCCATCGACTACCTCATGGCCAACGCCACCGGCGTGGCCGCCAAGGTCACCAAGCGCATCGCCAAGGCCCGCGCCATCAAGCTGATGGAAGAGGTGGGCATTGCTGAGCCCCGCAAGCGCTACAACCAGTACCCCTTCGAGTTCTCCGGCGGTATGCGCCAGCGCATCGTCATCGCCATCGCCCTGGCCGCCAACCCCGACATCCTCATCTGTGACGAGCCCACCACCGCTCTGGACGTGACCATCCAGGCCCAGATCCTGGAGCTCATCAACAAGCTGAAGGAGGAGCGGCAGCTGTCCGTCATCTTCATCACCCACGACCTGGGCGTGGTGGCCAACATGGCCGACCGCGTGGCCGTCATGTACGCCGGCAAGATCGTGGAGTACGGCACCGCCAACGAGATCTTCTACGATCCCCGCCACCCCTACACCTGGGCCCTGCTGTCCTCCATGCCCGACCTGGACACCAACGAGAAGCTGGAGGCCATCCCCGGCACCCCGCCCAACATGATCTATCCCCCCGTGGGCGACGCCTTCGCCGCCCGGAACAAGTACGCCATGCAGATCGACTTCGAGCGGCAGCCCCCCATGTTCAAGGTCACCGACACCCACTATGCCGCCACCTGGCTCCTCCATCCCGACGCGCCGAAGGTGGAGCCCCCCAAGGCGATCCGCGACCGCATCGCCCGGATGAAGCTGAAAGGAGGCGCCGCAGATGCAGAATGAGCATGAGACCCTGTTGAAGGTGGACCACCTCTGCCAGTACTTCCGCATGGAGGGCGGCGAGCTCAAGGCCGTGGACGACGTCAGCTTTGAGATCAAGAAGGGCGAGGTCTTTGGTCTGGTGGGCGAGTCCGGCTGCGGCAAGACCACCACCGGCCGCTCCATCATCAAGCTGTACAACATCACCAGCGGCGACGTCTGGTTCAAGGGCGTGCGCATCGCCGCCGGCATCCGCTCCTACCAGAACGCCATCAAGCAGGCCAAGGCCGAGTACGCCGCCTCCGGCAAGTCCGCCGAGGACAAGGCCAGACTGGACGCCGCCGTGGCCGAGAACAAGGCCCAGATCAAAAAGGCCAAGTACGACCAGGTCCACTGCGACAAGGAGTATATGGATGCCCGGGTGAAGGAGCTGGAGGCGGAGTACGGCCAGAAGCTGGCCGCGGCCTCCGGCGAGGAGAAGACCCGGCTGGAGCAGGAGCTGAAAAAGGAACTCTACAAGGCCAGACACACCCGGCTGGTCACCCAGATCCAGATGATCTTCCAGGACCCCATCGCCTCCCTGAACCCCCGTATGACCGTCCGCGAGATCATCGCCGAGGGCCTCATCATCCAGGGGGAGAAGGACCAGAAGCTGATCAACGAGAAGGTCTACGAGATGCTGGAGCTGGTGGGCCTGGTGCGGGAGCACGCCAGCCGCTACCCCCACGAGTTCTCCGGCGGCCAGCGCCAGCGTATCGGCGTGGCCCGGGCCATCATCATGAACCCCGACCTCATCATCGCAGACGAGCCGGTGTCCGCCCTGGACGTGTCCGTCCAGGCCCAGGTCATCAACCTGCTCAACGACCTGCGGGAGAAGTTCGGCCTGACCATCCTGTTCATCGCCCATGACCTGTCCGTGGTCAAGTACTTCTCCGACCGCATCGGCGTCATGTACTACGGCAAGATGGTGGAGATGGCCTCCTCCGACGAGCTGTTCCTCAACCCCCTGCACCCCTACACCCGCTCCCTGCTCTCCGCCATCCCCCTGCCCGACCCCGTGTACGAGAAGCAGCGCAAGCGTATCGTGTACAACCCCCTGGTGGAGCACGACTACTCCCAGCAGCAGCCCACCTTCCGGGAGATCAAGCCGGGCCACTTCGTCATGTGCAACGACGAGGAGTTCGCGCGGTATAAGGCCATCCTGAAGTGATGAGGAAGCAGCTGAACAGCAAGGCATTCCGGGTCATGCTCCTGGTGGGCTTCGCCATTTTCGCGGCGGTGCTCGTCCTGGACCTCACCCGGGAGAATTCGGTGGTCCGCTCCCTGTGTGACGGGTTCTTTGTGGCCGGTATGCTGGTCATGGGGATGAGCGGCCTGATGTACGTCAGCAACGAGGGCGTGTTCGACATCTTCGGCTTCGGCATCTCCCACCTGTTCACCACCCGCTGGCCCGGGCTGAGCACCATGCCCGACGACCACCGGAAGGAAAAATACGTGGACTACAAGGAGCGCAAGCGCAAGAACCCCTCCAAGCCCCTGCCCGTGCTGCTGGCCGGCGCCGTCTACATGGTGCTGGCGGTGCTCATGCTGGCGGTCTATCTCATCGTGGAATAACGCAAAAAGGACGCCCTCCCCGGAGGGCGTCCTTTTTCGCTGCCCCTTGCAAAGGGCGGCCCGCTGTGCTACAGTAGAGAAAACGCACAGGAGGGATCGCGCATGACCGCACAGGAGCAGCTTCAGCAGTGGGTGGACGGCAGCGAGCGCATCGTCTTTTTCGGCGGGGCGGGGGTGTCCACCGAGAGCGGCATCCCGGATTTCCGCAGCACCGACGGCCTCTACCATCAGCAGTACGCCTGGCCGCCGGAGACCATCCTCAGCCACACCTTTTTCGAGCACCACCCGGAGGAATTCTACCGCTTTTACCGGGATAAGATGCTCTGCCCCGGCGCGAAGCCCAACGCCGCCCACAAAAAGCTGGCGGAGCTGGAGGCGGCGGGCAGGCTGACCGCGGTGGTCACCCAGAACATCGACGGGCTCCACCAGCTGGCGGGCAGCCGGACGGTGTACGAGCTCCACGGCTCCGTCCACCGGAACTACTGCATGAAGTGCAGGCGGTTTTTCGATTTTGACTTCCTGCGCCGCTCCGCCGGCGTGCCCAAATGCCCCGACTGCGGCGGCATCGTCAAGCCCGACGTGGTGCTCTACGAGGAGGGGCTGGACCAGGAGACGGTGGAGGGCGCGGTGCTGGCCATCAGCCGGGCGGACATGCTCATCGTGGGGGGCACGTCCCTGGTGGTGTACCCGGCGGCGGGGCTCATCAATTATTACCGGGGAAATCGCCTGGTGCTCATCAACCGGGACCCCACCCCCTACGACAGCCGGGCGGACCTGGTGATCCACGACTCCATCGGCCAGGTGCTGGGGGCCATCCGGGTGTGACGGGGGCCCTGCACCGCGACGGGAAAACCGGAGGGCGGCCCAATGGGCCGCCCTCTCTTTATCCTTAAAATTTATCGAAAAACAATAAAAAATACTTGACAAACAATATGTGCTCTGCTATCCTGTCCCCAAGAGGTAATGCGTCATGGAGAAAACTTCCGTACAAAAGCTGGCGGCCGTCCTGCGGGTGCTGGTGCTGATCGTCTTTGTGTGTGACCTGCTGGCGCTGGCGCTGGTGCCCGGCCTGGTGCTGCTGCGGGACATGGGCGACACCGCCCCCGGCCTTCTGGCGGCCTACTACCTCACCTGCCTGCGGCCCTCCATCTGGGCCACCCAGGGGGCGGCCTGCGCGGTGCTGACGGTCTTTCTCTGGGTGTGCGGGGCGTGCACCGCCGTCATCCTGTGGCAGGCCAAGCGGGTGCTGGACACCATCCTGGCGGGGGAGACCTTCACCTTCGGCAACGCCGCCAACATGCGGCGGGCGGCGGTGTGCTCCTTCGTGATCTCCGCCGCGGCCCTGGCCCGGACGGTGTGGGGCGTGTGCCACTACCGCTCCGCCCGGCCCCTGCTGACCTACAACGCCCTGTTCTGCCCGCTGTTCCTGCTGGCGGGGCTGCTGTTCCTGGTGATGTCCGCCCTGTTCCGTCAGGCCGTCGAGCTGAAGGCGGAGAACGACCTGACCATCTGAGGGGGGCGGAGACATGCCGATCGTGGTGAATCTGGACGTGATGATGGCCAGGCGGAAGATGTCCCTGGGCGAGCTGGCCCAGCGGGTGGACGTGACCATGGCCAACCTGTCCATCCTGAAAAACAACAAGGCCCGGGCGGTGCGCTTCTCCACGCTGGAGGCCATCTGCGCCGCCCTGGACTGCCAGCCCGGCGACATTCTGGAGTTCGTGCCGGAGAAAGGGGAGGAGCAATGATGCGGACAGCTTTGCGGCTGCTGGGGCCGCTGGCCCTGCTGCTGGCTCTGCTGAGCGGCTGCGCGAAGGGCGATCAGCCGGAGTACACGCTGGTCTTTGTCAACGATTGCAGCCAGTCCATCGTCATGGTTGGGGTGGAGACGGAGCACAGCAGCGGCGGCAGCCGGAACGCGGACGGCTCGCCCCTGGTCCGGGGCGACAGTCTGGCACTGGACTGCGCCGCCTGGCCCGCCGAGGTGACGGTGTTCGGTGATCTCAACGGCGCAGAGCCCCTGGCCTCCGTCACCATTCCCGAGGAGCCCCATGCCGACAACAGCGACAGCGGTCTGGGCACCTGGTACGTCATCGCCCAGGACGGCCCCGACGGCCTGACCCTGACCCTCTCCCTGAACCGGGACCGCAGGGGCCTGGAGGAGCAGGTGCGGACGGCGGGCAAGGACCTGGGGCTGGAGTTCTCCCCGGCCGCGGCAGTGTTCTGTCACAGCCCCGGCCGCGGCTTCCAGGGGGACGGCAGCGACCTGCTGGTCCTGCGGGTGTCCCCGGCGGAGGGGGAGATGCTGACGGCGGCCATGGACGGTGCCGAGGGCTGGCACACCGGCCCCCTGGCGGAAAATATGGCGGCGGCGCTGCGGGAGCTTGTGGAGTGGGGCGGCTTTGAATTCGACTGGGAAAACCTCCCGGCGGGGAGCCGCTGGTACTTCCGGGACGAGCACCGGGAGGCCGCTGCCCCCTACGACCCCTCCGGCCTGTTCAGGCGGCCCTCCTTCGACTTTGTCCTGGGCCTGTGGGACCCGGACAGCCGCACCCTGGTGTTCTACGAACTGCATACCTGACGGCAGGGGGGACCCTGCGTGGCCGCCCGCGGGCCGGGAAACCCCGCCCCTGCCATGAGGAACCAGCCCATTCATGCGCCGCAGAGAGTGAACGGGCGGGAGAATGGCCGGACAGTCCCTGTCATTCTGAGGTGCATCGGTATCCACCTGTCATTCTGAGGCGCGTCCGCGCCGAAGAATCTTTTCGGAAAGATCCTTCGCTCCGCTCAGGATGACAAAAAGGGAAGTGCTCAGAGGATGACAAAAAGGGAAGCGCCTAAGGCTGTCAAAAGGAAATGTTCAAGGATGACAAAAGGGAAGCGTTCAGAGGATGACAAAAGCGGAAGGCGCTCAAGAGAACGGCAAGCGGAGTGATTCCGCCTAAAAACGGCGGAGAGGTTGACCTCTCCGCCGTTTTGCGCTATAATGAATTTTCTCCCGCAGATGCGGCGAATTTTTGAAAAGGGTGATGACTGTGATCGCGAATGAGCGCCAGTTCCATATTGACCTGCTGCCCGGCGACGTGGGCGGCTACTGTCTGCTGCCCGGCGACCCCGGCCGGTGCGAGAAGATCGCCAAATACTTCGACGACCCCGCCTTTGTCCGCAGCAACCGGGAATTCACCACCTGGACCGGCACCCTCCTGGGGGAGAAGGTCAGCGTGGTGTCCACCGGCGTGGGCGGGCCCTCCGCCTCCATCGCCATGGAGGAGCTGGCCAACCTGGGGGTCCACACCTTCGTCCGGGTGGGCACCTGCGGCGGCATCGAGCTGGACGTGAAGAGCGGCGACGTGGTGATCGCCACCGGCGCCATCCGCATGGAGGGCACCAGCCGGGAGTACGCCCCCATCGAGTTCCCCGCCGTGGCGAACCTGGAGGTGACCAACGCCCTGGTGGAGGCCGCCAGGCGGCAGGGCCGCTGCTGGCACGCCGGCGTGGTCCAGTGCAAGGACTCCTTCTACGGCCAGCACATGCCGGAGAAAATGCCCGTGTCCTATCAGCTCCAGAGCAAGTGGGAGGCGTGGAAGCGCCTGGGCGTTCTGGCCTCTGAGATGGAGTCCGCCGCCCTGTTCACCGTGGCCGCCTACCGCCGCGTCCGCTGCGGCTCCGCCTTCCACGTGGTGTGGAATCAGGAGCGCAACGCCGCCGGCCTGGACCAGACCCGGGACGAGGACACCGACTCCGCCATCCGCGTGGGCATCGAGGCGGTGAAGATCCTCATCGAGCAGGACCGGGCGAAGTGAGCCCGTCCGCTCCCTGACCCTCCCCGCAGCTGGGGGCCTGAAGGGCCAGCAGGGTCAGGTCATCCCCCAGGATCGTGAAAAAGGCGGCCAGCACATTGAGCTCCTCCGCGGTACGGCCCTGGGCCAGGGCCGCGGACAGGGCGGCGGCCGCCGCCACCAGCCCCTCCCCCGGCATCCGTCCGCAGCGGCCCATGCGCATCCCCTCCCGGCCATTCTATGGCGGACGGCCCCGGACCGGGCACAGTCTATGACATAATTAGGAGAATCACCGTATCATGCAGCAGATCAAGATCATTTCCGACAGCACCTGCGACCTGCCGCCCCAGCTTCTGGCGCGGTATGACGTGACCGTCACCCCCCTCTATGTCTGTAAGGACGGGATGGATTATAAGGACGGCGTGGAGATCGTTCCCGCCGACGTGTTCGCCCATGTGGACGCCGGCGGCGAGCTGTGCTCCACCTCGGCGGTGAGCGTCCACGACTACACCACCGTTTACTCTGAGTTCTCCCCCAGGTACGACGCCGTGATCCAGATCACCATCGGCTCCGGCTTCTCCGCCTGCTATCAGAACGCCGTCATCGCCGCGGCGGAGTTCCCCAACGTGTACGTGGTGGACTCCCGGAACCTCAGCGTGGGCCAGGGTCTGCTGGTGGTGGCCGCGGCGGAGATGGCGGGGCAGGGGGCGTCCGCCGAGAAGCTCGTGTCCCGGCTGGAGGGCCTGCGGGAGAAGGTGGAGACCAGCTTCCTCATCGACCGGCTGGACTACATGGCCAAGGGCGGCCGCTGCTCCATGGTCACCGCCCTGGGGGCCAACCTGCTCCGCCTGAAGCCCTGCGTCGAGGTGCGGGACGGCAGGCTCGTGGTGACCAAGAAGTACCGCGGCTCCTTTGAGAAGTGTATGCGCAATTATGTGCGGGAGCGGCTGGAGGGCCGGGAGGACATCGATCCCCACATGGCCTTCGTCGCCCACGCCGCCGCCCCGGAGGAGGCGGTGGCCGCCACCTGGGAGGAGACGGAGCGCTGCGGCGTGTTTGAGACGCTGGAGCCCTCCCGCCTGGGCTGCACGGTGTCCTGCCACTGCGGCCCGGCCACCATGGGCGTGGTGTTTTTGAGGAAATAACGAAAAAGCCTCGCAGAGTTCGCCGCCGCAGCGGCGAAAACAGTGAAATTCGTTTGTCACGCCTCGCCTGTTCGCAACGCGGTTCTAAACGCCTGCGACTGTGCGAAAAGTGCTGGTGCTGCTGCGCAGCCCTTGCGCGCTTTTCGCTTCGCTCCGGGTTTAGCCCGCTGCTCACGACGGCTCGGACGCTTCCTTTTCCACGGCGACATGTGCGTGGCGGAAAACACTTCTCAGGCCGCAAGTGTGCGAGCAAGGCGAGTGCGCGCGGCGGACTGCAAGCTTACCCGTCAAAAAACGTCCTCAAGTTTTTTGACGGCTTGAAAAAAGGTCCGGCTCCCTCGGGAGCCGGACCTTTTTCGTTCAGTGGGTCAGCTTCTTCATCCACTTGTATTTGCGGAAGTGGATGAAGGTGGGCAGGCACTTGAAGATCTGGTCGGACTGGATGATGACCACCACCCACTCCACCGGCAGTTTCCACCAGAAGGCCGCCGCGAAGGACAGGGGCATCACGATGAGCCAAGTGCTGATGAGGTTCATCTTCATGGTGAAGGCCCCGTCGCCGCCGCCCTGGATGATGCCGAAGCTGACGGGCATCTGATAGGACATGCCCACCATGATGACCCCCATGATGGCGATGAGGTTGGAGGCCATCACCGTGGCGGAGGGGGTGAGATCGTACAGCGTGAGCAGCGGCCCCCGCAGCAGCACCAGCGCCACCCCCAGGATCAGGCCGATGACCACGTCGATGCAGGACAGGGTGCGGGAGTCGGACTTGATGCGGTCCATGTTCCCCCGGCCGATGGCCGTGCCGATCATGACGGCGGAGGTGGAGGACATGGCCACCACCACCACTTTCAGGTACTGATAGAAGGTGGTGGCCACCGAGTTGGCGGCGATGGCGTCGGCGGACAGGTGGCCCAGGATGGCGGTCTGCATGGGCACGGACACCCCCCACAGCACCGTGGCGCACATGATGGGGAGGTAGACCTTCCGGTAGTCCCGGCTGAGCACCGGGTCCCGCTTGAACAGGCCCTTCTGGAACAGGCGCAGCTTTTTGTCCCACTTGATCAGATAGAGCACCACGATGGCCAGCTCCACCGCCCGGGCGATGAGGGTGCCTACGGCCGCGCCCCGCACGCCCAGCTCCGGGCAGCCGAACTTGCCGAAGATCAGCAGATAGTTGATGCACACGTTGACCACCAGGGACACCAGGGACACCCAGAAGGAGATCTTCACCGTCTCCACCGCCCGCAGGGCGGCCATGAGGGTCTGAGTGACCACAAACAGCAGGAAGGACCACACCACCAGCCGCAGGTAGCTCTGCCCCTGGGCCAGGATGGCCGCATCCGGCGTGAAGATGCGCAGGATGGGCATGGGGATGATCTCGCACAGGGCGATGAGGATCACGCTCACCGCCGCCCCCAGCTTCAGGGCGGTAGCGGTGATGGCCCGGATGGGCTCCGTGCGCCGCTGGCCCCAGTACTGGGCGCTGAGCGCCACCAGGGCGTTGCCCACGGAGATGGCGAACTGCTGCACCAGGAAGAAGATCTGGTTCACCGTGGCCGCGCCGCTGAGGGCGGCCTGGCTGTAGCTGCCCAGCATGATGTTGTCCGCCATGTTCACGCTGTAGGCCACCAGGTTTTGCAGGGCCACCGTGATGAGCAGGGGGAAGAGGGTGCGGTAAAAGGTCTTGTCTTTGGTAAAAAAACTCTTTTTTGCCGGTTCCATAGCAGATCCTCGCTATCTTATATGATATATGCGCACCCATTTTAGCCCCAGCGCCCCGGCCTGTCAACAGGAGATTCCCGCTTTTTGCCCGAATTTCGCCCCAGACCCTTGCCAATGGCGCGAAAGCGTGGTATACTATTTCACGAATTTTCGGCTGGTATCAGCCTATGACCTCAGAAAAGGAAGGGAACGATTCCGCATGTCTGGACATTCCAAGTGGCATAACATCCAGAAGACCAAGGGCGCGGCCGACGCCAAGCGCTCCGCGGCCTTCACCAAGATCGCCAAGGAGATGATCGTGGCGGTCAAGCAGGGCGGCTCCGGCGACCCGGCCAACAACTCCCGTCTGGCCACCGTCATCGCCAAGGCCAAGGCGGCCAACATGCCCAACGACAACATCAAGCGCACCATCGAGAAGGCTCTGGGCGCCGGCAACACCGACAACTACGAGGCCGTCACCTACGAGGGCTACGGCCCCGGCGGCGTGGCCGTCATCGTGGAGGCTCTGACCGACAACCGTCAGCGCACCGCCCCCAACGTCCGCCACATTTTCGACAAGTACGGCGGGAACCTGGGCGCCACCGGCTGCGTGTCCTGGTCCTTCGACCAGAAGGGCGTGCTGGTGATCGAGCGGGAGGACCTGGACGAGGACGTGACCATGATGGACGCGCTGGACTGCGGCGCCGCCGACTTCGAGGCGGAGGACGAGGTGTTCACCGTCTACACCGCGCCGGACGATTTCGTCGCCGTGCTCACCGCGCTGGAGGAGAAGGGCTATACCTTCCTGTCCGCCCGGGTGGAGATGGTGCCCCAGAACTATGTGGCCCTCACCTCCGAGGAGGACGTGAAGAACATGGAGAAGCTCATCGACTTCATGGAGGACGACGACGACGTCCAGAACGTCTGGCATAACTGGGACGAGGGCTGAGCCTTAGCGCCCCAACGGGTCAACGATTTCGAACTTCTCTGCGATGACAGACATGATTCCTGTAATGCTATATATCAGATTCCCTATTACGACATACGTAGGGAGTGCTGAATATGAATTTTTGGGAGGCAGAGAAGGAATATCTGCTGGAAATCAAGGTGCGGAAATATACTGCCAAAACGCAGAGGGGCTATCGAAATAACCTTGACGTCTGGTGCCGCTTTGCAGAAGAAAAGGGCTATGCGGTAGAGGATTTCTGCAAGCCCATGCTGAAGGAGTTTATCGGGGCGCTGGACGGCAGAAAAGGAACGTATATCAACAGCCTGCTCAGAACAGTCAAAAGCCTGCTGACCTATTGCAGTGAGCAGGGGTACACCACTTACAAGCCAAAGAATGATTGGCTGTGGGTGAAGGAGGAGAAGGCGGTAGTTGCGGCCTTTGAACCCAAGCAAATCAAAACGCTGCTGAATAACTGCAAGGGAAATGACTTTTTGAGTGTCCGGGACAGAGCCATCATTACTATGCTGTTTGAAACAGGTATCCGCTGTGGTGAGTTGTGCGACCTCCGGGTAGAGGATATTCACGAGGACTATCTGCTGATTCACGGCAAGAACCATAAGCAGAGAATTGTGACTATCACAGCCCCGCTGTCCAAAGCTATGGTCAAGTACAGCAGGTGCAGGGAGAGCAGATACCGCTACAAATCCCCGGAGTCGGAGTACTTCCTCAGCTACCGTGGGCGAAAACTCACCGTGGCTGCCGTGGAAGTCATTATGAAGGGCTACGGGAACGGGGTAGAGGGCGTTCGGCTGAGTCCCCATACATGCAGGCATACCTTTGCCCAACAGCAGGTAAAAATGGGTACAGACCTATACACTATCTCCCGGCTGTTGGGGCATGAAAATATCGGTATCACGCAAACCTATCTCAACAGCTTAAGAGATAGCGACATCGTTGAAATGTGCCGCGAAAAAAGCGTACTGAGTTCCTTGGGTTAACGCCCAAGGAACTTTTTTATATTGAGGACACCGTTGAAATCCGCCGCCTCCTGCATGGACGCAAGGACCGGGGCGATATTCAGACCTAACAGAGCAGGTGTCTCCCCCTCCCCGGACGTCATACCCACCCCAGCACAGAACCTTGCACCTCCCGAAATGTAAATCCACCCATAAAA
>CAVJBM010000234.1:0-19258 GCA_963647775.1 Anaerovibrio sp. | reverse complement strand
CTACAAGACCGCCACCGGCGTCAAGATCATCCTGATCAGCACCATCTACGGCACCATCGCCTCCGTGGACGAGGCGAAGGGCACCGTCACCGTGACCGGCTACAATGCCTACGAGGCCACCGGCTATGAGGTCGGCGATCACGTCCTGTTCACCTACGCCAAAGCCAAGTCCGGCGTTGACATCACCAGCATGGAGAAGGTCGAGACCATCACCGGCACTCTGACCAGCTACACCAAGGCAAACGTGTTCACCGTCAACGGCCAGGCTTACGAGGTTTCCGGCATCGCCGGCGTGACCAAGGCCGACGTTGAGAGCAACGTCAAGGCCGCCATGGGTCTGGAGAAGGTCTACGGCCTGGATAAGGCTGGCAAGATCATCTATGTTGCCGAGCCCACCGGCGAGACTCCCACCATCCCCACCAACTACGCTGTCGTGGTTGATGCTAACGTGGTTGTGACGACTACCCCCGCTGTGTGGCCCTCCAATACCGAAACCACCACCGTCACTGCTCAGATCATGGTCCTGCTGTCTGACGGCACCAAGGCTATCTGGGATGTGCCCGTGGCTCTGGCCAAGGCTACCATCACCGACGCAACCAAGGGCAATGTTACTGAGGGCCACTACTATGTGACCGTCGCTGGCAAATACATCGACCTGGGCGCCACCCCTGCTGATTGCACCAAAAACCTGAAGACTGCCCTGGACACCGTCTACACCTACGCCGACGAGGCTCTGGTGTCTGCGGTTCCCACCCTCACCAAGTCCGAGACGGCCAGCGGCGCTGCCCTGTATGCTCCCGACTCTACTGTGCAGAATACCACCTATGCCAGCGACGGCGTCATCCTGAACAACAACACCGTGTTCATCCTGAAGGATGCCAACGACAACATCGTGGTCAAGACCGGCCTGGCTGCTCTGGAGAACACTCAGATCAGCTCCGGCGCCAAGATCGTGGTCGACGTGGCCTATGACGGCAAGGCCGCCGCAAACAACGTGAACGTTGCCAAGGTCGTCTTCGCCCAGAGCACTGTGTTCAACGGCAGTGCCGCTGCCGCCACCAGCAACTACATCCTGCTGGACGGCGACTACACCACCACCGTGGACGCCAACGGCGATCCTGTCTACACCTACAGCTACACCAAGGTCGACGGTACTGTCGGGACTGTTGCGGCTGACGCGGGTCTGGCCTCCGGCATCTACACCCTGAAGACTGACGGTTCTGTCAACACCGTGGGCGCTGTCACCGACGAGTCTACCATCGGCGTCGTCAGCGGCACCACCGTGTATGTCGACGACACCGCTATGACCACCACCAGCACGACCGTCGTCGTGGGCGGCGAGCTGGTCAAGGGCGCCAAGGCTTACGTTGTCTCCTCTAGTAACGTGATCAGCCTGGTGTTCATCGTTGACTAAGCATTTGCTTCGTCATACTAAAAACTTATCCTAAATGAGTTCATCCCCCGCTCCATACGGAGCGGGGGATGTTTTTTGTTCTTCAAATTTTGCTCTCATCGGTGCTCCAGCAGGAAGCGCGCGGCGGAGGTCATGGCGGCGGCCGCCCGGCGCAGGGGGAACATCTGGTAGACGTGCCACATGCCCTCGGCCACCTCCAGCCGGCAGGGCACGGCGGCGGAGCGCAGCTTTTCGTACAGGGCGGCGGAGTCGGAGTAGAGCAGCTCGTGGTCCCCCACCTGGATGAGGGTGGGCGGGAAGCCGGCGAAGTCCCCGAACAGGGGGGAGAGGTCGGGGGAGGTCAGGTCGGCGTCCCCGGCGTAGGCCGCCCGGGCGGCGGCGATGTAGCCGGGGGTGAGCATGGGGTCGATGTCCGCCCGCTCGCCGTAGGAGGGGCCGGACATGGTCATGTCGGTCCAGGGGGACATGAGAATGATGGCCCCGGGCAGCCGGCGGCCGGCGGCGCGCAGCCGGTGGCACAGGACCAGGGCCAGATTGCCGCCGGCGGAGTCCCCGGCCAGGACGATGCGCTCCGCGCCGTAGCCCTGGAGCATGAGGTGGTCCCAGGCCCGGAGGGCGTCCTCCGGCGCGGCGGGGTAGGGGTGCTCCGGGGCCAGGCGGTACTCGAAGGAGAGCACGTCGTACCCCGTGGCGTGGGCCAGCTTGGAGGCCAGGACGCGGGAATAGCCCAGGTTGCCGCTGGTGTAGCCGCCGCCGTGGCAGTAGAGAATGGCATGGCGGCCGCCGTGAGGGGCCTTCAGGCGGCACCAGGCGGCCTTCATCCCGGCCAGGTCGAACTCCTCCCAGGTCAGGCCGGCGGAGGGGGCGGTGAGCCGGCCCAGAATGTCCTGGCTGCGGCGCTGATGGGTCAGCTCCTCCGGGGTCATGGCGTCGGGCTGGGCGGCGCTGTGCAGGGCCTTCAGTGCCCGCATGGTGGGGGCCAGGCGGTGGACCTCGGCGGCGTGGTGGGCGTCCTGGGGCGGGTCCTTTCGGTGGATGCGGAAGGGCATGGGGGAGTCCTCCTTTGCGGGTAGGTTTGAGCACATTTTACCATACCTTGGCCGGAAAAGCAAAGGCGGCTTTGTGTTGCGCGGCGGGGCGGAGCGTGCTACAATAGAAAGGATAGGACGGGAGGTGAGGGCATGAAGCGGGAATGGCCCCAGTGGTATAAGATGGACAGCGCGGGGATCCTGTATTCCTCCATTCAGAAGGAGAGCTACTCGGCCACCTACCGGTTCTCCGCCGTGATGGCGGAGGAGGTGGACCCGGCGGCCCTCCAGCGGGCGGTGGACCGCGCCATGCCCCGGTTCCCCGGCTTTGGGATGCGCATCCGCCGGGGGATGTTCTGGCACTATTTCGAGCCCAACCACGCCCCCGGCCCCTTCGTGAAGGAGGACGTGTCCGACCCCTGCCAGCCCTTCCGGTTTTCAGAGGATCACCGCTGGCTGGTGCGGTTTTACTATTACCACAAGCGCATCTCCATCGAGGTGTTCCACGCCGTGTCCGACGGGGCGGGGGCGCTGACCTTTTTCCGGGCGCTGCTGGCGGAGTACCTGCGCCAGCGGGGGTATGACATCCCCGTGGGAGAGGGCGCGGTCGACCTGGACGCGCCGCCCCGGCGGGAGGAGATGGAGGACGCCTACAGCCGCTATGCCGGGCACTACGCCGCCGGGCTCCACCGCATCCCCACGGCCTACGCCAGCCTGGGCACGCCGGAGCCCTTCTACACCTTCCACGTGACCATGGGCTTCCTGCCGTTGGACCGGCTGAAGGAGACGGCGGCGGCCTACGGCGCGTCGGTGACGGAATATCTGGCGGCGGCCCTCATCCACGTGCTGCTGGAGAAGCAGGCCCGGGAGCACCACCGCCGGCCCAAGCCGGTGGCCCTGGCGGTGCCCATCAACCTGCGGGCCTTTTTCCCCAGCGAGACCCTGCGCAACTTTATCACCACCGTGCGGCCCTGTATCGACCCCGCCCTGGGGGAGTACACCTTCCCGGAGATCGTGGCCCAGGTGCGCCACTATATGAAGCTGCACATCAACCGGCAGGAGCTGCGGGCCTCCTTCACCGGCAACGTGCGCTTTACGGAGAACCGCCTGCTCCAGCTGGTGCCGCTGTTCATCAAAACGCCGGTGATGTCCCTGAACTACCGGCTCCACGCCGTGGTGCCCTATACCTGCACCTTCACCAACCCCGGGGCCTTTACCGTGCCGGAGGCCATGCGCCCCCACATCCGGCGGATGGAGGTCATCCTGGGCCAGGCCATCGTGCCCCGGCCCCACTGCGCCGCCATCAGCTACGGCAACACCATGGAGATCACCTTTGCCGGCACCCAGGCGGAGACCGATACCGAGCGGGACTTCTTCTGCTTCCTGGTCCGCCAGGGCATCCCGGTGGAGATCGAGAGCAACCGATGAAAGGAGGGGCCGCCATGCCCTACTGCGTGAACTGCGGCGTCAGGCTGGACCCGGACGCCGAGACCTGCCCCCTGTGCCATGCCCCCGTCTGGCACCCGGAGGACCATGTGCCCGCCCCCGCCCCCTATTTCCCCACCAAGCCCGCCGTGGTGGAGCCGGTGTCCAAGCGGGCGCTGGGGGTGGTGCTGTCCGCCATGCTGGCCAGCGTGGCGGTGTGCTGCGGGGTCATCAATCTCATCTTCCCCACGCCCCACTCCTGGGCGCTGTACGTCATCGGGGCGGTGATCCTGCTGTGGATCTGGTTCGTGCTGCCCCTGTTCGCCCCCCGCATCCCCATCTTCTTCCGGCTGACCATGGACGTGGCGGTCATCGGCGTGTATCTGCTGCTGGTGGCCGCGGGGGAGAACGGCTGGGGCTGGTTCAGGGCCCTGGTGCTGCCCATTCTGGCGGTGGCCTGCGCAGATGTGTTCCTGCTGAGCTTCCTGCTGCGGGGCGGGCGGCGGTCCATCCTCACCACGGCGGCCCTGTCCATCGGGGCGGCGGGCCTGTTCGCCCTGGGGGTGGAGTTCTTCCTGGATCAGTACCTCCGGGGCTATTGGCAGCCCACCTGGTCCCTCATCGTGGTGGTCATCTGCGTGGGACTCATCATCCCCCTGGTCATCATCCGCCGGGTGCCCTCCCTGCGGGAGGAGGTCCGGCGGCGGTTCAGCCTGTGATACAAAGGCCCCTCCGTTGGGAGGGGCCTTTTCGTCTGTTTTCCGGTTGACAGGCTCTTCCAAGTATGATACCATCACTGTACTAACGCGGTTAATACAGTTGCGGCGGAAAAATTTCTGCACGGCCGGCATTTTCTTTTGAAAAAGCCGGAACCTTCCGCCCCTCTCCTGCGTCTAAGCTGTGTACTGACCGGCGCGGGCCCCCGAGCGGCCCCGCGCCATACCCCGAAAGGAGCTGAATGCCATGGCGGATGCCGTTACCCAGGGCCGCCCGCTGATCGAAGTCAAGCATGTCCGCAAGGAATACCCCATGGGGGACGAGGTGGTGGTGGCCCTCAAGCGCATCGACCTCTCCATCCAGAAGGGGGAGATCTGTTGCATTTTCGGCACCTCCGGCTCCGGCAAGAGCACCCTGCTCAACCAGCTGGCCGGCATGGAGAAGCCCACCCGGGGGGAGGTGCTCATCGGCGGGGTGCCCATCACCCGGCTGAGCGAGAACGAGCTGGCCTCCTTCCGGCAGCAGCACATCGGCTTTGTGTTCCAGGCGTACAACCTGCTGCCCAACCTCACCGCCACGGAGAACGTGGCCCTGCCGCTGATGTTCCGCGGCGTGCCCAAGGAGGCGCGGGACAGAGCCGCCCGGGCCATGCTGCGGCGGGTGGGTCTGCCCAACCGGCTGGACCACTTCCCCAGCCAGATGTCCGGCGGCCAGCAGCAGCGGGTGGGCATCGCCCGGGCCTTCATCGCCCGGCCGGAGGTGGTGTTTGCCGACGAGCCCACAGGCAACCTGGACTCCCGCACCACCGTGGAGGTCATGGAAATGATCTGCGGCTTCGCCCGGAAATACCACCAGACCATCATCCTCGTGTCCCACGACCCGGAGATGGCCTCCTACGCCGACCGGATCGTCACCCTGAAGGACGGCGAGATCATCAGCGATGAACGAAAAAATAAGGAGAGTGCCTGATATGAAACGAATTTTTGCACGTCTCGGCGCGGCAGTCCTGCTTCTGGCAGTGCTGGTGTCGGCTGTGCCCATGGCCGCGCTGGCGGCGGGCTCCGGTATCGACCCCATCGTGACCTCCTACGAGGTGACCAACTCCTCCGGGAGCGCACTGGGCAACTTTCAGCGCAACGCCACCGTCAACATTACCCTGCACGTGAAAGACGTTCAGGTCACCACCCCGGCTGACGCGAACAACGCCCTCAAGTTCGACGTAACCAAGCTGGTGGACAGCTTCGGCTCCTCCAGCCAGATCACCACCAACGTCACCTCTGCCGAGGGCGCTCCGCTGACCTTTGACGTGGCCATCAGCGGCCTGCGGTACTCCGGTACCGGCAAGTCCCTGTCCCTTATGATCGGTTACAACGACCACTATGTGACCAACTTCACCCAGACCATCTCTGAGGCGGTGGAGTATGTGGAGCCCACCGACGAGCCCTACACCCCCGACCCCCTGCCCGAGCCCACGGTCATCATCAGCTGGGAGCCCATGGCCGAGCCCATCAAGGCCGGGCAAGAGTTCGAGGTCACTGTGAAGATCCAGAACACCAGCAACATCGCCCTGCGCAGCCCCATCATCAAGTGCTCCCCCTCGGACTCCCTCATGCTCACCGACGGGACCAACACCTACGCCATCAGCGACATCGGGGCCAAAAAGACCGCCACCTTCAAGGTGAAGCTGAAGGCCATGAGCACCATCTCCTCCAGCCAGCAGAGCCTGGGCATCGACCTCTCCTTCAACTACTACAACAACGTCTCCACCACCCGGGGCACCGCCAGTCAGCAGGTGATCATCTACGCCCAGGCCGCGGGCACCATCCCCGAGCCGCCGGTGATCATCACCCGCTCCACCCTGGAGCCCGTCTCCGCCGGCCAGGAGTTCCAGCTGACCATCACCTATAAAAACGCCGGCGAGACCGCTCTGGTGAACCCCGTGGCCAAGGTGAGCCTGTCCGAGGGCCTGATGCTGCTGAACGACAGCTCCACCTTCATCCTCAAGGACATCCCCGCCGGCGGCACCGGCACCGTCACCCTGCGGCTGCGGGCGGCGGATCAGCTGACCTCCGCCACCCAGAGCGTCAGCACCGACCTGCGCTACAGCTACAACTCCGGCAGCAGCCTGACCCAGGGCAGCACGTCCGAGTCCCTGCCCGTGCCCGCCAAGACCTCCGAGCCCGTGTCCGAGCCGGTGGTCATCGTCACCCGCTCCGCCCTGGAGCCCGTCGTCGGCGGCCAGGAGTTCACCCTGACCATCAGCTACCGCAACGCCGGCACCACCGCCCTGGTGAACCCCGTGGCCAAGGTGAGCCTGTCCGACGGCCTGATGCTGCTGGACGACAGCTCCACCTTCATCCTCAAGGACATCCCCGCCGGCGGCACCGGCACCGTCACCCTGCGGCTGCGGGCGGCGGATCAGCTGACCTCCGCCACCCAGAGCGTCAGCACCGACCTGCGCTACAGCTACAACTCCGGCAGCAGCCTGACCCAGGCCAGCGTGTCCGAGTCCCTGCCCGTGCCCGCCAAGGTGTCCGGCTCCGTGTCCGAGCCGGTGGTGCTCATCACCCGCAGCGCCATGGACCCCGTCAACGCCAAGGACGAATTTGACCTGACCATCACCTTCCGCAACGCCGGCACCACCGCCCTGCTGAGCCCCGTGGCCCGCGTCTCCACCCCCAACGACCTGGTGCTGCAGAACGACACCGCCACCTTCATCCTGGAGGATATCCCCGCCGGGGAGGCCCGCAGCATCGTGCTGAAGCTGAGGGCGTCGGACCAGATCTCCTCCTCCATGCTGACGGTGAGCGCCGACCTGCGCTACAGCTACGACGCCGGCGGCACCATCTCCTCCGCCACCGCGTCGGAGCAGCTGAGCCTCACCGCCAACCCCACCGCCGGCAATTCCTCCAGCCCGGTGCCCAACCTGATCATCAGCGATTTCAGCTTCGGCGGCAGCTCCGTGGCCGCCGGGGAACCCTATGACCTGACCTTCACCGTCCGCAACACCGGCACCCTGGCGGTGGAAAACATCGTGGCCGTGGTCAACGGCGGCGAGTGCTTCACCATCAACGGCACCACCAACACCTTCTACTACACCGCCATCCCCGCCGGCGGCACCCAGACCCAGACCATCCCCCTCCAGACCCTGGCCACCGCCCGCACCGGAGCCCAGACCGTCAGCCTCTCCTTCCGCTATGAGTACGTGGACGGCGGCAGCCGCTCCTCCTCCACGGCGGACATCACCCTGTCCATCCCCGTGTACCAGCCCGACCGGCTGGAGTTCGGCGAGCCCTCCCTCTTCGACACCGCCTACGCCGGCATGGAGACCACCATCACCATGACCTACGTCAACAAGGGCAAGGGCGACATCTCCAACGTGGAGGCCGCCATCTCCGGCGACGTGGACGTGCTCCAGGCGTCCCAGTACCTGGGCAACTTCGAGTCCGGCAAGAGCGGCAACATCAGCTTTGTGGTGACCCCCTGGAACGCCGGGGACATCGATTTGACCATCACCATTACTTACGAGGACGCCAACGCCGAGACCGTCACCCGGGAGATTCCCCTGACCCTCTCCGTCATGGAGATGCCCGGGCCCATTGATCCCATCGATCCCATTGACCCCATCGACCCCGTGCCGGATGAGACCGGCCTGAAATGGTGGGTGTGGGTGCTCATCGGCGTGGGCGCGGCGGCCATCGTGGTCATCGTGATCGTGTCCGTGAAGAAAAAGAAGGCCAAGGCCGCTGCCTCCGCCGCCTCCCAGTGGGACGATTGGGATGACGACACCTCCGGCTCCGGCGATGCTGCCTCCGTGGGCGCGGGAGGGAAGGAGGAGTAAGCCATGCGCAAGCGCGACATTCTGCACATGTGCCTCCAGAACCTCAAACGGCGCAAATCCCGCACCGTTCTCACCGTCCTGGGCGTGTTCATCGGCTGCTGCGCCATCGTGGTCATGGTCTCCCTGGGGCTCGGCACCCAGGAGGCCCAGGACCGGATGCTGGCCCAAATGGGCGACCTGACCCTGGTTCAGGTGTATAACTACAACAGCTCCGACAAGGACCACCAGCTCAATGAGACGACGCTGAGCAACTTCCGCCAGATCAGCGGCGTGCTGGCCGTCAGCCCCAAGCTGGAGATGGATAACTACTACTCTCCCAACGTATACACCGGGGCCAACCGGCGCTATCAGGCCAGTTGGTGCACCGTCATGGGCATCTCCATGGACTCCGCCGCCGACCTGGGCTACGAGCTGCTGGACGGCGCCCTTCCTGAGAAAGCGGACGAGGTGCTGGTGGGCCAGTACTTTGCCTATAACTTCCGGGACACCTTCCGCCCCGACGGCATGAATATGGTCGATCGGTACAGCGGCGGCTGGGATGAGAACGGCAACCTGGTCAACGTGCCCGACCCCTACTTCAACCCCATCGGCGCCAAGATCACTCTGGAGATCACCCTGAACAACGGCGTCAGCTTCACCACCGAGGTAAAGGTCACCGGCACGGTGAAGGAGAACTATAACACCGGCTGGGAGACCTCCGAGGGCGTCATCATGGACGCCAGCGCCCTGCGCAGCATCATCGAGCGGGCCATGGTCCAGGAGGGCACCAAAAAAGATGTCACCTACAATCAGGTGGTGGTGAAGGCCGTGGACATCAACCATGTGGCCGATGTGCAGGCGGCCATCGATGCCGATGGCTATAATACCTCCTCCATGGAGGATATCCGCAAGCCCCTTCAGGAGGAGGCCCGGCAGAAGATGCTCCTGCTGGGCGGCCTTGGCGCCATCTCCCTGTTCGTGGCCGCCATCGGTATCGCCAACACTATGATCATGTCCATCTCCGAGCGCACCCGGGAGATCGGCATCATGAAGGCCCTGGGCTGCTATGTGCGGGACATCCGGGTGCTCTTCCTGTCCGAGGCGGGGGCCATCGGCCTGCTGGGCGGGATCATCGGCATCATCGTCAGCTACATCGCCATGATCGTCATGAATCTCATCTCCCTGGGCGGGCCGCCCACCTTCGCCAACATCCTGCTGTGCATCACCGGCGGGGAGGCCATTACCCGCACCTCCGTGATCCCCGTGTGGCTCATCCTGTTCGCCCTGGTGTTCTCTGTGTTCATCGGGCTGGCCTCCGGCTTCTATCCCGCCAACAAGGCGGTGAAGATCTCCGCGCTGGAGGCCATCCGGTCCTCTGAATAAGCCCCGTTCCCCCTCCGGGGGCCGCCCTGCGGCCCCCGGAGACTTGTTTTGCGGGAGTGATTGCCTTTTGCGTTTCTCTGTGCTATACTTATCCTGACGAATTATGTGGAGAGAGGAAGCTGCGGTATGGAGATCAACGGTACCGAGGTACAGGAAACTTATTTTTACAAGGATATGGGCCTTTCCGAGGCGACCATGAAGGCCCTGGACAAGAAGGGCTTTGTGCAGGCCACCGCCATCCAGGGGGGCGCCATCCCCTATTTCATGGAGTGGAAGGACGTGGTGGCCAAGGCCCCCACGGGCACCGGCAAGACCTATGCCTTCGGCATCCCCATGGTGGAGCACGTGGACCCGGCATCCGACCAGGTGCAGGGCCTTATCCTGGCCCCCACCCGGGAGCTGGCCATCCAGATCAAGGACGAGCTCCACGACCTGTGCGCCTTCCGGGAGGGGGTGCGGGTGGTGTGCCTCTACGGCGGCCAGCCCATTGAAAAGCAGATTACCCAGCTGAAGAACAAGCCCCAGATCGTGGTGGCCACCCCCGGCCGCCTGATGGACCACATGAAGCGCCGCACCGTGAAGCTGGACGGGGTGCAGACCGTGGTGCTGGACGAGGCGGACCGGATGCTGGACATGGGCTTCATCCAGGACGTCACCCGCATTCTGGACCGCATCCCCCACCGGCGGAACCTGGGCCTGTTCTCCGCCACCATCAGCCGGGAGGTCATGGATATCTCCTGGGTATACCAGCGGGACCCGGCGGAGATCACCGTCCGCCCGGTGCAGGAGAACCGCCCGGACATCCAGCAGTACCAGATCGAGCTGATGGGCCGGGAGCAGAAGCTGGACACCATGGTGGCTCTCCTCAACGGCGGCCAGTACGAGCGGGCCATCGCCTTCTGCAACACGAAGAACATGACCGACCGGCTGGCCGGCCTGCTGAAAATGCGGGGCATCTCCTGCGAGGCCATCCACGGCGACATCCAGCAGCGGGTGCGTGAGGCCACGCTGAAGAAGTTCAAGGAGGGCAAGCTGCGGGTGCTGGTGGCCACCGACGTGGCCGCCCGGGGCCTGGACATCGACGACGTGGACGCGGTGTTCAACTACGACGTGCCCGACGAGCAGGAGTACTACATCCACCGCATCGGCCGCACCGGCCGGGCCAAGAAGCACGGCGTGGCCTACACCCTGATGGCCACCCCCAACGACTCGGTGAAGATGCGGGACATCGCCCGCAACACCCGGGCGGACATCAAGACCCTGAAGTACGACAAGGACGGCTGCCTCATGCTGCTGGAGGACAAGCAGTAAAAATCAAGATCACCCAACCGGGGCGGGCGTGTGCGCCCGCCCCTTTTCATAGGAGGGATCACCATGAACATCAGAATTCTGGCGGTAGGCGATGTGTACGGGGAGTCCGGGCTGGACTTTCTCTGCCGCCGCCTGCCCGCCCTGCGGCGGCAGCTGGGGGCGGACTTCACCGTGGTCAACGGGGAGAACGCCGCCTGCCACGGCCTGCTGCCCCAGCAGGCGGAGGACATCTTCTCCGCCGGGGCGGACGTGATCACCATGGGCAACCACACCTGGGACAAGCGGCAGATCGTGGGCTATATGGAGGACCACCCGGCCCTTCTGCGCCCCGCCAACTGCACCGCACGGGTCCCCGGCCGCGGCTGGGGCGTCTTTGACGGCCCCCGGGGCCTGCGCATCCGGGTGGTGAACCTCATCGGCCGCTGCGGCATGGACTTCAACTTTGACAACCCCTTCACTAAGATGGACGCCGTTCTGAAGGAGGCCGATGCCGACCTGACCCTGGTGGACTTCCACGCCGAGGCCACCAGCGAGAAGGCGGCCATGGCCTGGTATCTGGACGGCCGGGCCCAGGCCCTGTGGGGCACCCACACCCACGTGCCCACGGCGGACTGCCGGGTGCTGCCGGAGGGGCTGGGCTTTGTCACCGACCTGGGCATGACCGGGCCGGTGAACTCCGTCATCGGCGTACAGCCCAAGCTTGCCATCGACCGTTTCCTGGGCGGCCTGCCCCAGCGGGGCCTGCCCGCCGACGGCCCCTGCCGCATGGACGCCGTCCTGTTCGAGATCGACACCGCCGCCCGCCGCTGCACCGGCGTCACCCGGGCGGACGTGAAGTGAGGAGGTGCGCCCTTGAAAATTCTCCACGCATCGGACTTTCATCTGGACTCCCCCCTGAGCCGGCTGGACGCGGAGCAGGCCATGGCCCGCCGCCGGGAGCTGCGGGAGCTGCCCGCCCGCCTGGCGGAGACCGCCCGCCGGGAGGGGGCCGACCTGGTGCTCCTCCCCGGCGACCTCTTCGACGGGGAGCGGGTCTACCCCGAGACGGCGGCCGCCCTGACGGCGGCCCTGGGCTCCCTGGACGTGCCGGTGGTCATCGCCCCCGGCAACCACGACCCCGCCGACGGCCGCTCCCCCTACCTCACCGCCCGGTGGCCGGAGAACGTCCATATTTTTACGCAGCCGGAGATGAGTTCTTTTGACGTCCCGGCGCTGAACTGCGCCGTCCACGGCTGCGCCTTCACCGCCCCTCACCGGGAGGACGAGCCCCTGGCGGGCTTCTCCGCCCCGCGGGACGGCAGGGTGCTTCTGCTCTGTCTCCACGGAGAGGTGGGCCTGGCGGGCCGGTACGGCCCCATCCCGCCCGAGGCCCTGGCCCGCTCCGGCGCGGCCTACGCCGCCCTGGGGCACATCCACGCCTGCTCCGGCCTCCAGCGGGCCGGGGACACCTTCTGGGCCTACTGCGGCTGCCCGGAGGGCCGGGGCTTTGACGAGTGCGGTGAGAAGGGCGCCCTGCTGGTGGAGCTGACCCCCGATGCCGCCCCCACCGCCCGCTTCCTGCCCCTGTGCCGGCGGCAGTACCGCATTGCCGAGACCGACTGGGCGGAGTTCGGCTCCGCCCTGGCCGCCCTGCCGGCGGAGGATCTGGTGCGCATCGTCCTCACCGGGGCGTGCGACCGCGTCCCTGACCTGGCCGCCCTCACCCGGCAGGCCCAGGCTCGCTGCTTCTATGCCGAGGTGCGGGACGCCACCACCCTCCCCGCCGACCTGTGGGCCCGGGCGGAGGGGGAGGACCTCACCGGTCTGTTCCTGCGGGAGATGCGCCGCCGGCTGGACGCCGCCGACCCGGCGGACCGGCCCAACATTCTGCTGGCCGCCCGGTTCGGGCTGGCCGCCCTGGAGGGAGGGGAGGACCTATGCCCGTGATCATCAAGCGGATGCGCGCCGCCTTTGGCGGACTGGACGGGGCCGAACTGGCCCCCGGCCCGGGGCTCACCGTCATCACCGCCCCCAACGAGAGCGGCAAGTCCACCTGGGCCGCCTTTGTGAAGGCCATGCTCTACGGCATCGACACCAGGGACCGGGACAAGGCCGGATCCCTGGCGGACAAGAACCGCTATCAGCCCTGGTCCGGGGCACCCATGGCCGGGGAGCTGGACCTGGAGTGGCAGGGCCGGGACATCACCCTCCGCCGCACCTCCGCCCGCTCCGGCCCCTTCCAGCAGTTCGAGGCGGTGTACACCGCCTCCGGCGACCCGGTGCCCGGCCTCACCGGGGCCAACGCGGGCCAGACCATCCTGGGCTGCGGGAAGGAGGTCTTTACCCGCACCGCCCTGGTGGGGCAGAACGGCGCCGCCGTCACCGCCGCCCCGGAGCTGGAGCGCCGCATCGCCGCCCTGGCCGCCTCCGGCCAGGAGGACGTGTCCTTCTCCGCCACGGAGCGCACCCTGAAGGACTGGCGCAACCGCCGCCGGGCCAACCGGGCCAACGGCCTCATCCCCGACCTGGAGCGGGACCTGGCCGAGACCGATGCCGCCCTGGCGGACATGGCCCAGGCCCGCGGTCAGCGGGACGAGGCGGAACAGAAGCTGGCCGCCCTCCGGGCGGAGAAGAACGATCTGGACTTTCAGCGCTCCCTCATCCGCCGGGCCCAGCGGCGGGACCTGAACCGCCGCTATGCCGAGGCCGAGCTGCGCCTTGAGGAGGCCCGCCGGGCGCTTGAGAGCCTGCCGAAGCCCGACCCCGCCTTTGCCGGGCTCACGGCGGAGGAGGCCCGGCGGCGGACCGCCGCGCAGCAGGCGGAGCGGGACCGGCAGCAGGCGGAAGCGGCCGCGAGCCGCGCCGCCATTGAGGGCCGCCGGGGCCCCGTCAAGACCGGCGCGGCCGTCACCCTGCCCCTGCTGGGGGCGGGCGGCCTGGCCGCCGTGATCGCCGGCTTCGTCACCGGGCGCTACGCCGTCTCGTGGGCGGGCTTCGCCGCCATGGCGGCCGCCCTGGTGTGCGCCATCCTCTTTGTGAAGGCCCTGGCCCGGCTGGACAAGCGCCTGGCCGCCCTCCCCGCGCCGGAGCCCGCCGCCCCCCTCCCCGATCCGGAGGGCTACGCCGCCTGGCTGGCCCGGCGGGAGCTGCTGGAGCGGGAGCTGGCCCACTGCGAGGAGCGCCTGGCAGACCTGGCCGCCCAGGGCGGCCAGCCCATCGACACGCTGGAGCTCCTCCCCGACCCCTCCATGACCCAGGCGGAGGTCGATGCCCGCGCCGCCGCCGTGGAGCGGGATCTGGCCCTCTGGCAGTCCCGGCTGGACCGGGCGGAGGGCGCCCTCCGCACCGACCCCCTGACGCTGGAGGCCCGCCGGGAGGCCCTGGAGTCCCAGCTCACCCGCCGCGCCGCCGAGTATGACGCCATCGACACCGCCCTGAAGGCGCTGGAATCCGCCAACGCCGCCCTGCGGGAGCGGTTCTCCCCCGCCCTCAACCGGGAAGCCGCCGCCCTCTTCTCCGCCCTTACCGGCGCGCGCTGGACCGACCTCACCCTCAGCCGGGACTTCTCCGCCCTGGCCGGCGACGGCGGCCAGCCCCGCTCCGCCCTGTACCTCTCCGCCGGCACCGCGGACCAGCTTTACCTGGCCGTCCGGCTGGCCCTGTGCCGGCTCACCCTGCCCGACGCGCCCCTCATCCTGGACGACGCCCTCTGCGCCTTCGACGACGCCCGCATGGCCCGCGCGCTGGAGGTCCTGCGGGACATGGGCCGGGAGCGGCAGATCCTCCTCTTCTCCTGCCACGGGCGGGAGGCCGCCTGGGCCGCCGCAAACGGCGTCCCCGCCCTGGCGTTATAGTCCGTTTTATGGGACTTTCCACCTGTTATACTGGCCTCAGAAAACAGGAAAGGAAGTGTCCCGCATGTACGAGATCAGGAACGTTTATGGCCACGTGGAGGTCTATCTGGACGGCAGCTTCTGCTTTTCCGCGGACACCGAGGGCGAGGCGGAGCGCGAGCTGGCCCAGATGAGTGCCTGATGCAACGATGCACGAAAAAGGCTTCCCCATTGGGGAAGCCTTTTTGCTTTTGGAGCTTTTTTCTTGTGTTGCACCCAAACGGGCAACAAAACCGGCTTTATCCCTCCCCTTTGGGAGGGATAAAAACATGAAACAAACCGAAACCTATCAGTTCAAACTCATCGAAAGCACCGACGCCCTGTCCCCGGAGCCCATCAACGCCAACACCCGGGCCATCGAGGGCAAATTCCTGGAGCTGGCGGGGGCCGCGGCGAAGATCGCCGTGGGCAGCTACACCGGCGACGGCACCCTGGGCGCCAGCCACCCCACCACCCTGACGCTGGAGTTCCAGCCCCGATTCCTGCTGATCTGGGGCGACTCCAACTACGTGATGCTGGGGGCCCGGGGGGAGCAGCTGCGGCTGAACAGCGGCAGCACCTGCACCCTCCAGGCGACCACCTGGGAGGGCACCGCGGTGACCTGGTACAACGTCTACGCCTCCGGGAGCGAATGGCAGATGAACCGCGCCAACGTGACCTACCGCTACCTGGCCATCGGGTGAAAAAAGGAGGCCGGCCCAACTGGGCCGGCCTCCTTTTTTGCTTCAGACGTCAGTCTAAATCAGAACTTTACTCAGGTAGCGGTGGGAGCGTCCACGATGTAGATCAGCTTGGCGCCAGTGATGTACACGACGTAGTCGCCGACCTCCAGCGTGTCAGCCTCGCCGGTGTGGCCGTCGCTGATGTTGAAGATCTGAGCGTCAACATCGGTGGGATAGTAGACCACAGTGCCGTCAGCCAGGACGAAGAAGGTCTCGTCGGCAACGGTGATCGCCTTCGCGCCGGTGGTGACATCCAGCAGGGAAGCAGAAGCGGTGTAGGTGCCGGCCTTGGTGCCAGTGGCGACCTCGGTCAGGGTGTAGACGTTGTTCTCAGCAACGGTGCCGTCGCTGATGACATAGGTGACTTCCTCGCCGTTGATGAGGAAGGTCCACTCGGTGCCGTTGGCGACCTCGTCGCCGGCGGTGAGAGCCAGAGCGTAGTCCAGCTTAACAGTGGGAGCGGCGGCCTCCGTGATGGAGTAGTCCACCATGTAGACGTTGCTGACGACCTTGGAGTCCTTGGCGTAGGTGATCAGGGACTTGTTACCATTGGCCACTACGATGTCCCTGCCGTACAGTCCGGTAGCCTCGGTGACTGCGTAGCTGTTGGACTTGGTGTTAACGGCCAGATAGCCGGTGGCGGAGTTGGTGTACTTGCCCTCGATGGTGGCGGTCTTGTTGGCGTTAACGGTAACGCCAGTCCCGACGACCTTGGCGTTCACTTCGCTGATCGCAGCCAGGGTGTAGGTGCCGTCCTCGTTCTCGGTGTAGCCGAACCAGTTGCCGACGTCGCCGGAACCACTGGTGATGTTGCCGAGCTCGGTCTCAGCAACCTTGCCGTCACTGGCGGGCTTGACATAGTAGGCCTTGCCGTCGGTCTTGGTGTAGATGCTCAGGTCGATGACCTTGACGGTGCCGTCGGTGAAGGCAACCAGAGCCTTGGCAGCGGCAGCCTTGGCGTCACTGCCGATCAGGCCGGTGCCGGCGCTGGCCGCCTGGGTCTCGATCGTGTAGACATAAGCGAACTGAGTGGGGATGACGAGAGCAGTGGAGGCCTCGGGAGCCGTCGCGACCACGTAGCCGTACTGATCCAGAGCGAACTTCTGGGCGGCGGTGCTGACGGTGTAGTCGGCAACAGCCTTAACGCCGGTCACGCCAGCGGCGATGGACAGCTTTTTGCCGTCCACGGTCAGGGTGCCGTTGGTGGTGTTCTTACCGGAGAGGACGCCCTCCACCACGGTGGTGGGGTAGATGTAAGCGAGCTGGCTGTTGTTGGCGCTCACAGCGTAAGTGACATAGGAACCATCAGCAACTTCGCCCATCAGGACGACGGTGTCCTTGACGGAGGTGTTGTCCTTGTAGTCGACGAAACTCTTGCCGCCGATCTCATAGGTGACGTCGCCGGTCTTGGCATCCTCGGTGACGGTGACCTTGCCAGCGGTGTAGAGCACATAGGCATAGGTGACGCCGACGACGCTGCCCTTGCTGTCCAGAGTGGTGTAGACGTCCAGGACCTTGCCGTTAGCGGTCTTGCTGGCGACGGTGTCAGCAATGGACTTCTCGGCGGCGACGGTGTAGTCCAGGCCCAGATCAGCGGCGACCACGGCAGCGGTGGTCTTGCCGGTGTAGGTGGCGGCGATGGGCTTCAGCTCGGAGTAGATGACCTCGTCGTCAGCGTTGACCCAGATCTTGGCATAGGGATGACGGAAGTCATCAGTGCCGAGCTTGGTCAGCTCGTGGGCACCATAGGAGGTGGCCATCAGGGACTGGGTGCTGTCGGGCTGCTCCTCGACAGTGTAGCTGGTAGCGCTGTCAGTGGTGCTCAGGGTGTAGGTGCCAACAGCGTTGACGAAGGTGATGGCCTCCAGGCGGGAGTCAAAGACCTCGTCGCCGATGGCAGCGCCCAGGGTGGTGTTGGAATCAGCGGGGACAACGATGTACTTGCCGGTGGTGGCGCTGCCGGTGTACTTCATGGCGTTGAAGGCCAGCTGAGCGGCCTGCTCACGGGTGATGTTCTCGGAGAGCTTGATGTTCGCCAGGCCATCCTTCAGGCCCTTGGTGCTGTTCAGGTTCTTGGCGACCTCCAGGGTCCAGTTGGAGCCGGTGTAGTCGCCGTCGATGCCCAGAGCGTTCAGGACCATCTTAGCGAACGCATAGCCCTGCAGGGTGCCCTTGGGGCCGAAGTTCCAGACGCCGTCGGCATCCTTGTAGCCGTCGATGATGCCCTCGTTGGAGCAGTAGGTGATGTAGGGCATGGCCCAGCCGCCGGTGACGTCGGCGAACTTGTTGGTGGTGAGAGTGGCCAGCAGGTCCTCGGTGTCAGCGCCCAGCTTGATGTAGGCGATGATCTTGGCGGCCTGAGCACGCTCCAGCGTGCCATTGGGGACGAACTTGCCGTCGACACCGTTCAGGATGCCGAGAGCGCTCATGACTTCCACGGCCTCAGTGTACTGAATCTCGTCAGCGTCACTGAAATCCGCGGCGCTGGCGGTGACCATGACGGACAGGACCATCATCAGAGACAGCACCAGCGCGAGAATCTTCTTCAGATTTCTCATTTGGAATTTCCTCCTTTTCAAATTTCCGCTTTTGCAGGCGGGCTTGCGGCGTTTGCCCAGAGGATGAGCCATCCTCTTAGCTTCCGTGAAGGAACTTGCAAAAAAGCCCCGGAAAGCGGCACTTTTTGCAAGTTCGCTTTCCAGGACTTTCATAAAAGGAGGAGAAAAATTGGAAATTCAGGGCTCGATTTTGGGGCTTTTAGGGATTTCGTCAGCCGCGGCCGCCCCAGCCGCCGCTCCAACCGCCGTTCCAGCCGGAGCTGCCGGAGGAGGTCTCCTGGGGGGCGGCGTCGGTGGCCGTGGTGCTGCCCTGCTCGTCAAAGGTGACGGTGAGGGTCAGGTACTCGCCGGAGCGATAGACGGTGATGTCCACGGTGTCGCCGGCCTTGTAGCTGTTCTTTACGGAGATCATCTGGGAGGTGCCGGTGATGTCGGTGCCGCCGATTTTAGTGATGATGTCGCCCTGCTTCATGCCGGCCTTTTCGGCGCAGGAGCCGGACTCCACGGAGTTGACGTACACGCCGGCGGGCCAGCCGAAGGCCCGCTGATACTGCTCGGTGATGTTGGCGGCGGAGATGCCCAGGTAGGGCCGGCCGGTGACGTAGCCGTACTGGATATAGTCGGTGATGATGGCCAGCACATCGTTCAGGGGGATGGCAAAGCCCATGCCCTCGATGGTGGCCTCGCTGGAGGAGGTGGAGCCGTTGTTGGACAGCTTGGCGGAGGTGATGCCCACCACCCGGCCGTACTGGTCGAACAGGGGGCCGCCGGAGTTGCCGTTGTTGATGGTGCAGTCGGTCTGGATCATGTTGATGACGCTGCCGTCGCTCATGGTGACGGAGCGGCCGGTGGCGGACACGGTGCCGGAGGTCTGGGAGAAGGAGTAGGCGCCCAGGGCGTTGCCGATGGTGGACACCTGCTCGCCCACCACCAGAGAGTCGGAGTCGCCCAGCACCACGGGCTTCAGGCCGGTGACGCCGTTGACCTTCAGCACGGCCACGTCGTTGA
>CAVJBM010000233.1:1839-3371 GCA_963647775.1 Anaerovibrio sp. | reverse complement strand
GACCTCCGTCGCCGTCACGGCGGAGGGGGAAACCTATCGGCTGCCCTGCGAGGTGCTGGTGCTCTCCCCCGGCCACTCTGCCCGGGACACGTTCCAGATGCTGCTGGACGCGGGCCTTCCCATGGAGCGGAAGAACTTCGCCATCGGTGTGCGCATCGAGCACGATCAGGAAAAGATCAGCCGGGCCCAGTTCGGGGACTTCTGGGACAGGCTCCCCGCCGCGGACTACAAGCTGGCCTGCCACCTGCCCTCCGGCCGGTCGGCGTTCACCTTCTGCGTCTGCCCCGGCGGACAGGTGGTGGCCGCCGCCAGCGGGTACGGTCAGGTGGTCACCAACGGCATGTCCCTCCGGGCCCGGGACGGGGCCAACATCAACGGCGGCCTGCTGGTGGGGGTGGGGCCCGGGGACTTCCCGGGAAATGATCCGCTGGCCGGCGTCCGGTTCCAGGAGCAGTGGGAGCGGGCGGCGTGGGAGTACGGCGGCGGGAACGTCCTGGCCCCCGCCCAGCTGGCGGGGGACCTGCTGGCGGGACGGGCGTCCGCCGGGCCGCGGTCCATCCTGCCCACCTACCGGCCCGGAGTGGTCTGGGGCAGCCTGGACGGCGTGCTGCCCGCCTATGTGGCGGACACCATCCGGGAGGCTATCCCGATCTTTGACCGGAAGCTCCGCGGCTTCGCCCACCCGGACGCGGTGCTCACCGGCGTGGAGACCCGGTCCTCCTCCCCCGTGCGCATCCTGCGGGACGAGGGGTTCCAGTCCACCGGGCTGCGGGGGCTCTACCCCTGCGGCGAGGGCGCCGGGTACGCCGGGGGCATCACCTCCGCCGCGGTGGACGGCGTCAAGGTGGCCGAGGCCGTGCTGTGCGGCGCATAGGACCATCGGAGCAGGGAGCGGCCCGCGGGCCGCTCCCTTTCTATAGAAAGAAAGAGAGACACAGCTTTTGCTGTGTCTCTCTTTTGCGGCGCCGGTCCGGCCGTTTCATTTACGCAAAGATCTGATCGAGTATCTTTGCGATCGATTTCATATCGATGGGCTTTACGATGTGCCCGTTCATGCCGCACTCAAAGGCTTTTCTCCTGTCCTCGTCAAAGGCGTTCGCCGTCATGGCAACGATGGGGATATTCGCTTTCCGGTTGTTGGGCAGCGTGCGGATCTCCCGGGTCGCCGTATAGCCGTCCATCCTGGGCATCTGAATGTCCATCAGCACCAGGTCATACCGATCCTCCGGCGCTTCGTTTATGATATTGACCGCCTCGATGCCGTCCTCGGCGCAGTCGATCTGCATCCCGGTCTCCCCCAGGATGGCCAGCGCCAGTTCCCGGTTCAGCGTGTTGTCCTCCGCCAGAAGGACCCGCTTGCCGCTGTAATCGTAGGAAGCCTTCGCCTCCCCGGCCGCCGGCTCCTCCGCCTGGACCGGCTTTGTCAGCACGCTTCGCAGCTCCGACATGAAGATGGGCTTAGCCACAAAGGCGGTGACGCCGGCCTCCCTGGCCTCCTGCTCGAAATCCGTCCAGTCATAGGCCGTCAGCAC
>CAVJBM010000233.1:0-1752 GCA_963647775.1 Anaerovibrio sp. | reverse complement strand
TCGGCACATCCTCCCGGATCACCCGGCGTATCCTGCGGACGGTCTCGATGCCGTTCATGTCGGGCATGAGATAGTCGATGATATAGACCTTGTATTCCTCGCCGAGCTCGGACGCGTCCTGCGCGCGGAGGACGGCCTCCTTGCCGGTCACGGTCCAGTCGGGCTGCATGTCGATGCTGCGCAGCATTTTGCAGACGCCGCGGCAGGTCTCGATGTCGTCGTCCACCACCAGCGCCCGCGCCCCCTGAAGCTCGGCGATGGGCTCATATTTGATCGGCCTGCTGGCCAGGCGGACGGTGAGCGTGACCGTGAATCTGGAGCCCTTTCCCTCCTCGCTCTCCACCTCGATGGCGCCGCCCATCATCTCCACGATATTCTTCGTGATGGCCATGCCCAGGCCGGTGCCCTGGATGCCGCTGACCGTGGCGGACTGCTCCCGCGCGAAGGTGTCAAACACATGGCCCACGAACTCGGGCGACATGCCGATGCCGGTGTCCTTGATGGAAAATTCGTAGGTCGTATATCCGCTGATGGAGCAGGGCTTTTCCACCAGGTGGATGATGATATCCCCGCCCACAGGCGTGAATTTGATGGCGTTGCCCACAATGTTGATCAGGATCTGGTTCAGGCGCAGCTTGTCCGTGATCACGTCCTCGTGCTGCACGTCCTGGGTGTCGATATAGAGATTCAGCTGTCTGGAGTTGATCAGCCCCTGGATCATGGTCCGCAGGTCGTGGAGCAGGTCCGGCACGTGCACGGGCTTTTCCTCCAGCTTCACGCTGCCGCTTTCAATGCGGCTCATGTCCAGGATGTCGTTGATCAGGCTCAGCAGATGGGTGCTGGAGGTGTTGATCTTTGCAAGATAGTCCTGGACCTGCTCGGTGTTGTCGATGTGGGTCTGGGCCAGGGCGGTGAAGCCCACGATGGCGTTCATGGGGGTGCGGATATCGTGGGACATGCTGTTGAGGAACATGGTCTTGGCCTTGTTCGCCTGCTGCGCCGCCGTGAGCGCCAGGGCGAGCTGATCCTGCTGCTCCCGCAGCTCCCTGTCCTTTTCCCGCTCCGCCTCCAGGGCGGCCTCCGCCTTTTTCTCCTCCTCCTTCAGTTCCTCGTTCGCCCGCTCCAGCCGGCTCTGGGTGGCGATCAGGTTCTGGCGGAGCTCGATCTCGCCCACAAAGAACGCCACCAGGGCCGAAAAGGTCTGGGCATAGGTCTGAAGGGACAGGCCGAAGTTCATGTATTCGTATGCGGTGGCTCCGGCCATCAGGATAAAATAGGACCATGCCAGGAATTTCAGATTTTTGCTGAATTTTTCGTGATAGCGAAGGAGCAGCCAGAGCACCACCAGCAGGGCGGCGATGGGCGCGATGTGGGTCAGCCGATAGTAGTCCCCTCTGCTGTAGCCGTTGCCGGCGTCAAAGGAATAAAACCACCCGAAATGCAGGTTCAGGGTCAGCGCGCCGATGGCCACGGCCTCAAGGGCCCAGTAGGCTTTCAGCACGATCCCCGGCTTCTCGTCGTCACCTCTGACCAGGTTCCACAGGAAGATCGAAAAGGCCAGGGATACAAGATCATTGGAAACGAAGGTAATGTAATTGCTGCATTTCGTAAGGAGCCCCCAGAACAGGCCGGGGACCCCGTCGAAGGCCCACGAGACCGCATCGCTGAGCAGCCTGGTGATGCATACGATCATGAGGACCTTGGTGACTTTTTTCTGCTTCAGTTCATTCTTGAATAAATACATGATGACGC
>CAVJBM010000232.1:4913-8340 GCA_963647775.1 Anaerovibrio sp. | reverse complement strand
TAGCTGTAGCTGTCATTCACCTGGACGGTGACCCGGTCCCCCACCCGGCGGCCGAACAGGGCCTTGCCCACGGGGGATTCCTTGCTGATGAGGCCCTTCAGGGCGTCCTGCCGCATGGTGGTGACGATCTGGACGGTGACCTCCTCGTCGTCCTCCTCCACGTAGAAGGTGACCTTGTCGTACAGACCCACGGCCCCCTCGGCGGCATCGCCGGAGATGACCACGGCGGTCTTGATCATGTTCTCCAGATAGCGGCAGCGGCTGTCGTTGCGGTTCTTCTCCTGCTTGGCGGCCTTGTATTCGAAATTCTCGCTGAGGTCGCCGAAGGCCCGGGCGGTCTTCACCGCCTCGATCAGCTTGGGCCGCAGCTCCAGCCGGCGGTAGTCCAGCTCCTTCCGCATCAGCTCGATGTCCTTCTTCGTCAGTTCGTTGCGCATGGGACGGGATGCTCCTTTCGTTCTGCTGTCCCGCCATTGTAGCACGTTTGCCGCCCCGCCGCAAGGCCCTCCGTCAGCCCCGGCCCAGGATGGCGTCCAGATCCTGCTCCGGCGCGGTGATGGGCCGCAGGCCGTAGGTGTCCACCAGCACCTTCACCACGCTCTCCGACAAAAAGGCCGGCATGGTGGGGCCCAGGTACATATTTTTGATCCCCAGGGCCAGCAGGGTGAGCAGGATGCAGACGGCCTTCTGCTCGTACCACGAGAGCACCAGGGTCAGCGGCAGCTCGTTGACGCCGCAGCCGAAGGCGTCCGCCAGGGCCAGGGCCACCTTCACGGCGCTGTAGGCGTCGTTGCACTGGCCCATGTCCAGGATGCGGGGCAGGCCGCCGAGCTCCCCCAGGTCCAGATCGTTGAAGCGGTACTTGCCGCAGGCCAGGGTGAGCACGATGGAGTCCATGGGGGTCTGCTTGACGAACTCGGTGTAGTAATTGCGGCCGGGGTGAGCGCCGTCACACCCGCCCACCAGAAAGATGTGCTTCACCGCGCCGGCCTTGATGGCGTCGATGAGCTCCGGCGCGTGGGAGAGCACCGCGGCGTGGGCAAAGCCCGTGGTGAGCATGTGGCCGCCGTTGATGCCGCTCATGCTGCGGTCATGCTCGTACCCGCCCAGGGCCAGGGCCTGCTGGATCAGCGGGGAGAAGTCCTTGCGGCCGTTCTCGTCGGCGGCGATGTGGGTCAGCCCCTCGTACCCCACCACGGAGGTGGTGTACACCCGGTCGGCATAGCTGGGCCGGGGCGGCATCAGGCAGTTGGTGGTAAAGAGGATGGGGGAGGGGATGTTTTCAAACTCCTTCTGCTGGCTCTGCCACGCGGTGCCGAAGTTGCCCGCCAGATGGGGGTACTTCTTCAGGCCCGGATAGCCGTGGGCGGGGAGCATCTCGCAGTGGGTGTAGACGTTGATGCCCCTGCCCGCCGTCTGCTCCAGCAGCTGGCGGAGGTCCTCCAGATCGTGGCCGGACACCACGATGAAGGGCCCCTTCTTCACGTCCGCGTTCACCCGGGTGGGCACCGGGTCGCCGAAGGCCCCGGTGTTGGCCCGGTCCAGCAGTTCCATGCATTTGAAATTCACCCGGCCGAATTCCAGAATGAGCCCCAGCCACTCCTCCACGGTGTGCTCCTCCGCCAGGGCGGACAGGCCCCGGGCGAACCAGCCGAACACCTCCTGATCCTCCTGCCCCAGGTTCATGGCGTGGTGGGCGTAGGCCGCCATGCCCTTCAGCCCGAACAGCAGGGTGGACCGCAGGGAGACGATATCCGTCTCTCCCTTCCACAGCTCCAGGTCGGGCAGGGCCCCGCCCCGCTCCGCCCGGGCGGCGGCCACCCGGTCGGTGAAGGCCCGGATGGCGGCGTTGTCGAAGTTCACGTTGGTGAGGGTGGTGAACAGGCCGTCGGCCAGCAGCCGGGCGGCCCCGGCGTCGTACCCGCCCCGGGTTCGGACAGCCTGGGCCAGGCCGATGAGCTCCACCACCAGTTCGTCCTGGAGGCGGGCGGTATCCGGCTGCTTGCCGCACACGCCGGTGCGCACACAGCCGGAGCCGCCGGCGGTCTGCTGGCACTGAAAACAAAACATTTCTGACATGGCGATCCCTCCTGTCGGTAGTCAACGGACAGTATGCGCCGTTTGGAGGGAAAACATGCGGAACGCCCCCTGCCGCAGCGCGGCAGGGGGCGCTTTTTTAAGTTGAATTGCCGCCGCCAAGGATGAGTTCATGGTCACCCTTAGAGCACGCATACCAAATATGGTAGCCGGTCCAGCTGGATGGCTTGCTCTCCGGCCTGGACGGCGTCTCATCAGCGCGCAGGATCAGGTAATGACCTGCCTGGAGCCGTACGCTGCTGCCGTCGGAAAACGTGATGGTGTTCTTATAGCTGTCTATAGCGATTTCGGGGCCGATGTCGGGGTCGTACTCCCCGGTGAGCATGTACTCCGCCTGAAGCTGGGCGTAATAGGCGCGGACGTTGGCCTCGTCCGCGGCCACCCGGGCCTTGTGCAGGCTGCCGGAGAAGGTGGGGATGGCGATGGCCACCAGCACCGCGATGATGGCCACCACGATGAGGATCTCCATCAGCGTAAAGCCGCCGTTCTTTTTGCGTACAGAGTTCATAGGCCGTTCTCTCCTGTGGAATGCTTGCTTTTTTGAAATCCTATTTTAACATTGAGAACGGGCAAAAATCAAGAGCAAAATCGCAGAAATGAGTGACAAAATATGGGGGTTCTGTCCGGCGGGAGCAAACTCGGGCAGGAGAAATCGGGCGCGCCGATCTGGTTCCCCCCACTGGAAAAACCCGGAGGAGTATGCTATAATCGGAAGCAAAGGCCCGAAATCAGACGATTGGGAGGAGAAATCATGAAAAAACGACTGGTCAGCGTCCTGCTCTGCCTTGCTCTGGCGTTTGCCCTGCTCCCCACGGCGGCCTTCGCCGCGGAGACCAAGCTGAAAGGCGTGGACATCGAGATCGAGCTGCCCCAGGCGGGCGACGTCTGCGAGCAGGAGACTCAGGTCACCGTGAAGTCCATCAAAAGCGGCGGGCTCGACCTGCTGGGCGGCGGCATCGCCGATATCCCGTACACCGAATGGTTCGGCGACGACATCGAGACCGAGGACGGCGAGTTCCTGTTCCGGGGCGGCGCGGCCTACCTGGTGACCATCAGGCTGTCCTTTGAGACTTCAAAGGGTTACTGCGCCGACTATAAAATGGTCAGCGGCAGCCCCGTGGTGGGGCCGGACACCTTCTCGGCCACCGTCAACGGCCAGCCCGCCACTGTCCGCAGCAGCGCGCCCTACTATGCCGCCCTGCAGGTGACCCTGACCATCCCCGGCGGCGGGCTGAGCGACGAGGAACAGGCCCAGCGCGAGGCCGAGCAGCAGGCCCATGCCGCGGCGGTGGCCGAGGCGAAACGGGCCATGTACCCCTCCCGCACCTGG
>CAVJBM010000232.1:3100-4484 GCA_963647775.1 Anaerovibrio sp. | reverse complement strand
CTCTACGGCGACTGCTACACCGTCAAGACCTACTCCGGCAGCGACGTCTACGCCGCCCAGAAGGCGGGGGCGGCCGCCGCGAAGGAGTGGTGCGCCGGCCACAAATACACCGACCAGATCATGTCGGCCGACCGCATTTGCCGCTATGAGAACTGCAGGACGGACCGCCGCTGGTACTACTCCTGCGTGTACTGCGGCAAGTGCGAGTACGACCCGAGCCACACCTTCAGCCGGGGCTTCTCCGACCCGGCCCCCGTCGGGGCCATCGGCCACGGCGACCTGTACGCCTATCTGGCCACCGACGAGGCCTACGTGGGCGTCAACGCCGCCGGCGAGCACGTCTACTGGATCAGCTGCGAGAGCTGCGGCAGGTCCCAGCGCTATCTCCAGCAGCACCTGACGGCGAAGGACGTGGCCCTCACCGGCGGCGCCACCCTGGAGCAGGCCCAGGAGGAGGCCAACGCCTATATCAAAATGCTGGAGAGCCTGGCCCTGAACGGCACCGAGGCCCAGGCGGGCATGTTCACCCTGCTGCGCAGGAACACCGCGAAGGTCAGCGGCTGGGCCCAGAGCGACGTGAATCTGGCCCTGAACGACAACCTGCTGGACCTGGACCTGCTGGGGAACGACTATAAGCAGAACATCACCCGGCTGCAATTCTGCTCCATTGCCGTGCGCCTGGCCGAGGAGCTGACGGGCAGGAGCATCACCCCCGCCGACAACGTCTTTACCGACACGGACAACATCTACGTGCTCAAGGCCTATGCAGCCGGCATCACCACCGGCACCTCCGCCACTGAATTCTCCCCAGACGCGCTGCTGAAGCGCCAGCAGATGGCCGCCTTCCTTTACCGCACGCTCCAGTACGTGGCGGCGAACTCCGACTATGCCTACACCAGCTTCGACTCCAAGCTGGACACCTTCAGCGACAGCGGCCAGGTGGCCCGCTGGGCCAGGGAGCCCATGGCCTTCATGAACGCCCTCGGTCTCATCAAGGGCACGTCGGCCGCCACCCTCAGCCCCGAGGGGGACTGCACCATCGAGCAGGCCATCGCCGTGGCGGAGCGCAGCGTCTACGCCCACCAGATCGGCTGGTATCAGGTGGTCGCCGCGGAGGAGGACGGCCGGCCCGTTTTCCTCACCCTGCCTGCCGACGGCACCGGCGTGAACGCCACCCCCAGCGAGGGCGACATCGTCTGGGTCACGGGTCAGCGCCTGGGTGCCTTCATTGACGAGCCTGAGATCGACTCCAACCTCCCCAACACCTTTGTTCCCGCCATCAACCCCTATTCCGGGCAGGTCATGTACCTCAACGCCCGGTTCCTCCGCCCCATCCGCTGAGCGCGTAAAAAGGGCCCGGGGAGCGCAGCCGCGCTCCCCGGGC
>CAVJBM010000232.1:0-2387 GCA_963647775.1 Anaerovibrio sp. | reverse complement strand
GGCCTGCGCCGGGGTCAGATCGGTCCGTTCTCTCATAAGCGGCTCCTATGATACTGAAAAAGCATCCGCCCCGGTGTGCCTGGGACGGATGCTTTTGCGCGTTTACATGGGGTTGCTCCGCTGGTAGAGCTCGGTGCACTTTTCCACCAGCAGGGGGATCAGGGGGTTCTGGTCGGCGGTCTTATAGGCCAGGACCAGGTCGAAATCCAGGTCGCAGTCCACCAGGTCCAGGAACTTCACGCCCTCCGGCGCGGAGACCTTCATCCGGGAGGACAGGAAGGCCACCCCCTTGCCGGAACTGACCATCAGCATCAGGGTGTGGGGGTCCCGGGCGTAGTAGACCACCGAAGGGGAGAAGCCGCTGCGCAGGCACATCTCGATGACGGAGTCCACCGTCAGGGGGGTGGAATTGCGCTCGAAGAGGACGAAATGCTCGTTCGCCAGCTCCCGGACGGAGACCGCGTTCTTCCGGGCCAGGGGATGGGTGCGGGGCACCACCAGCTGGAGGATGTTTTTGGCGATCTTGGTGTAGCTGACCCCGGGCACGGTCTCCAGCCCGGTGGCCACGGTGTAGATCACGTCGAACTTGCCGCTGAGCAGGAAGTGGTTCAGCTCCGCCAGAGAGGCCCGGTTCAGGCCGATGTTCAGCCCAGGGTAGTCCGCCCCCAGCACCCGCAGGGGCTCGGTGAGCAGGTCGTGCTCGATGCCGCCCAGATAGCCGATGCTCAGGGCGCCTGTCACGTCATGCTCCGCATACTTCAGCCGCTCCGTCAGCCGGTCGCACCGGGAGACGATCTCCTTGGCCTCCTCCAGGCAGATCTGGCCGGCGGGGGTCAGGGTGAGGGACCGCTTGCTGCGCACGAACAGGGGCACGCCGAACTCCTCCTCCAGGTCGGCGATCTGCCGGCTGAGGGTGGGCTGAGTGACGTAGAGGTGCTCGGCAGCCTTGGTGAAGCTGGAGTATTCGGTGATGGCGATGAAGTATTTCAGAGCCAACAGGTTCATAACACGACCCCCTATCGGTTTGGACGGAACGGATCGGAGCGCTTACAGGATACCGGCCTTCTTTGCTTCAAAGGTGAGCTCCTCCCGGAACTTGGGGTGGGCGATGGCGATGAGGGCCCGGGTCCGCTGGGACAGGGTGCGGCCCCGGAGGCGGGCGATGCCGTACTCGGTGACGATGCGGTCCACATCGTTCTTGCTGGTGGTGACGATGGAGCCGGGGGTGAGGATGGGCCGGATGCGGCTGACCTCGCCGCCCTTGGCGGTGGAGGGGAAGGCGATGAAGCTCTTGCCGCCGTCGGACTCCACGGCCCCCCGGACGTAGTCCACCTGGCCGCCGGTGCCGGAGACGTGCCGGCTGCCCAGGGACTCGGCGCACACCTGGCCGAAGAAGTCCACCTCCACCGCGGCGTTCACCGAGATGAAGTCGGGGTGGCGGGCGATGACCTTGGGGTCGTTGACGTAGTCCACGGGGAGGATCTCGATGGCGGGGTTGTCGTCCACGTAGTCGTAAATGCGCTTGGAGCCGAAGGCGAAGGTGGCCACGCTCTTCCCCCGGTGGATGGGCTTGCGGGCGTTGGTCACCGCGCCGCACTCGATGAGCTCCATCATGCTGTCGGTGAAGAGCTCCGTGTGGATGCCCAGGTCGTGCTTGTCCTTCAGGGCCATGCCCACCGCGTCGGGCACGGCGCCGATGCCCAGCTGGAGGGTGGCGCCGTCGGGCACCTCCGCGGCGATGGCGCCGCCGATGCGGGCGCTCACCTCGTCCACCACCGGGGGCGGGGAGACGGGGAGGGCGTAGTCGCACTCGCACAGGGCGGTGACCTGGGAGAGGTGGATCACCGGCGCGCTGAGGGAGCGGGGCATCTGCCTGTTGACCTCCAGAAAGATGCAGTCCGCCCGGGTGAGGATGTCCGCGGCGGCGGAGCTGTTGGCGCCCATGCTGAAATAGCCGTGCCTGTCCATGGGGGAGACGGCCACGCACACGGTGCGGATCTGGGGATTCAGGCGGAGGAGGGAGGGGATGTCCCGGTAATAGCAGGGCATCACGTCGGCAAAGCCCTGGTTCACCGCGGCGCGGGCCTGCCCGCCGGAGAACCAGCTGACCCCCCGGACCTGGGAGCCGGAGTCCGCCCGGAACCAGGGGAAGGGGTAGAGGTCCAGCAGGCTGTGTACCGTGATGTCGGGGCCGCCGGCCCCCGCCTGCCGGGCCCCCAGGGCGGCGATGATCTCCCGGGGCTGGGAGAGGGCAATCTCCATCAGGAGCTCGCTGCCGGGCTGGATCATGGCGGCGATCTCCGCCGGGGTGCGCAGCTTCTGCCGGTACTGCGCGGTCTGTGCTGTAGCGTCCATGGTGTGGGTGTCCACCCTTTCTATGTTAAGTA
>CAVJBM010000231.1:0-4899 GCA_963647775.1 Anaerovibrio sp. | reverse complement strand
GTGATACAGGGAAGGGGGAGCTGTACGAATATGTTTGAAGGTACACCTGTGAAACCGACTGTTCCGCTGTGGGGGGATGGGGAGAAAAATGCTCTGTACAAGGGAAATTATTTTTTCTCCCCATCCAGCCTTTTAACGATGAATTCCTTGCCGTGATTGTTCTTTGGGGCCACCGTGTAGCCGTACTTTTTCAGCAGCGTATTGATGTGTTGGACGGGCTTCATCATAAACTGCCGGAGGCTTTCGTTCAGCTTGTCCCGCAGTTGGTCCCGCTCGTCTTTTGTGATGGTCTGACCGACGAGTACCGATAGCGCTTCATCAACTGTAGCCCGTGCGTCGGCAGCATTATCAAAATCGTCAAACGGGGGATTTACAACAGAATCGGGGAACCAATTCTGAAACTCATCTTCGCCTGTCGTCTGTTCCTCGCTCTCTGCGGATTCCAAATAACAGGGGTCGAACCATGCTTCGATGTAGCCCGCCAAGCATGAGGCGTCTGCGATTTGCTTCCGCTGACCGATAATCCTGCCTTGATACAGTTCGTATTGCTTTGTGAATGGGTCAAAACGAATGTAGGGCGACATTTCTGCAATCGTGTCCTGTATTCCCTTATCAGACAGCCACTCCAAATGTGGGTCTAAGTACGGATTGCTCCTGTCTTTACAGTAATCTTTGACGGCCTCTTTGATGGTGCCAATGCAGTGCTCCGCCAGTTCGATTTTGAACTCGTTCTGTGCTTCATTCCTACGGTTGGTATCATAGAGAATAACAAGCGATTCGATGCCCGCCCGTATCCTGCCTGCCATCTGAACAAGTTCGGCCTGCTCTGTGCTCTCGGCGAACATTATCTTGATGTCATCATTCAGAATATTGACACCCTCCTTGTTTTTGGAGGTAGTCAGAAGTATTTTAACGCCGTCAGGTATCCGCTCCTGCTCGACGATGGACCGCTCGATTTGCTTTTTTGCCTCAATGACGTCGTCCGGGAAGTCATGGTCGCGCTCATCCTTTGAATAGCTGACCCCAATATCGGAGGAGGGGATACCCATTTCTATCAGCGTCTTGCGCAGTTCGATGATTCTTGCGATTCGCTGGGCGAAATAGATGATTCGCTCATTATCCCGATACTGCTCAAAGATTATGCGAGGCACATTTTGCTTCTTAGCCAGATAGACTTCGTTGGGGCGGACGGCGTTACATTCCTTCCGGCAGTCGATTGTGTTGAACTTGGCGTGATTTTTCAGTTCCTCCGGGAACAACCAGTCGATAGGCTCCGGGGTCCCGGTCATGAAAATCAACTTGCACTTTGGATTATTCCGGCAAGCCCACCGTAGAAAAGCTTCCACGTAAAAAGGGGATTCAGCAAAGGTGGCGTCTGCGGACAGTGAATGGGCCTCATCCAGAATGATAAAATCAAAGCAACCGTAGATATGGGTCGCTTCATCGTCTGCCCGGTATTTTTCGGTCACGTATTTCTCAATACCGGCATTTGTAACGACTACATGCTCATGCTTGCCTCGCAGCTTTCCGATTCCGGTCCGGAACAGTTCATCCAAGTCAATCCAGCGGCTGGCGTCAATGCCCTTTGCTTGCTGATTTGCCGTTGCCTTGCGGGAGGTGATAAGGAGCACGTGCCCCCGTTTTATGAGTTCCTGCCTTACCCAATAGTTCTTACCGGCCCCCACACCGGCAATAATTTTGACCATGCGGTATGGCTCAATATCCCGCTCGTAATCTATCACATCAGTAAGGTATTTCTTTGTGTCTGGAGCGTTTCCCATGCAAGCTGGCCTCCTTACGGGATGATAACTCATTTTAGCATAAGCCGTGAGATTCCTGCAAGCGGCATTTATGAGTTGACTTTCATAGTGCGCTCTGTTATGATTTATGTGGATAGCGGGATGATGATATATGTGGCGTCAAAAGCCACAGGAATAATCTGATTATCGCAATAAAAAGTTTTTGAAATCGTCTGAAATTGGCCAAAAATGACGTGAAGAACATGGAGAAGCTCATCGACTTCATGGAGGACGACGACGACGTCCAGAACGTCTGGCATAACTGGGACGAGGGCTGAGCCTGAAAACGAAAACGACCCCCGGACTGCTGAAGCAGCGGTCCGGGGGTTTGTTATGCTCCGGCGCGGGACGAATCGAAGTAGTCCAGCAGCTGATACAGAAGCGAGACCTCCTGCTTGGAGAGCCCGGCCAGGCTGATCTGCTCGGCCTTGTCGAGCCCCAACAGGTAGTCCGCCGAGACGTGGAACAGCTGGGCCAGTTCCACAAGATAGACGGCGGTGGGGGCTGACAGGCCGCTCTCCCACGCGTTGACAGACGAGCGGGTGACCGACAGCCGCCGCGCCAGTTCCGCCTGCGACATGCCCGCCCGCTCCCGGAGCTCCCGGATACGCTCTCCGATCATGGTATCACCTCAACGTCCATTTTACTGGACAGCTCGAGATGATAAATTATCATTATATGTATAGTTTGATTGACAAACGTAAGACGACATGCTATACTTTCCAGATGACAGGGCAGTTTCTGTCAAACAGACGAAAAGGAGAGGGCATTATGTTTGAAGACGTGGGGAAAAAGTTAAAAGGTTTTGCGGCATTCTATTCTATTTGCACATTGGTTGCTGCCGTTTTTGGGTTTATAGGAATATTTGTACTGGCGGACGATTTGCGCTTGTCTGGCTGGGAACTCGTTCTGATGTTGGTCGGCTTTGCGCTGGTAGTTGTGGTCATGCTGGGGACCTGCTGGGCCATCTGCGCCTTTGGCGAGGTAACAGAGAGCACCCAATGGATCGAACGCAGACTCAATGATGCAAACAAGACTTTAATTGAAACGAAGGACCTGCTCCGCAAGGCATTGGCAGTTCCCATGACGGAAGCGGAGCAAAAGGAAGCTGACTGGGAGAAACAGGCCAGGCTCCGAAAGGAACTTGACGAAATGAAAACGGAGGCGTTCCGCGCGTTTCGCGCCAAAGCCGAGAAATAATGCCAATATGGCAAGCAAGCGCCCGGAGCGATTCGCTCCGGGCGCTGTTTTGCGGAAACGCCGCCCCGCAAATTCCAGCCGCCGCCGTATATTTCACAGTCTGGCGCAAATGCTATCCTCAGCCAAATAAAGAAGGAGGATCTCAACTGTGAAATACCGCGTCAGTATTCTTTCCCTGCTGCTGGCGGCGGCCCTGGCCCTGCCCGCGGCGGCAGCCCTGGCCGCCCCCCGGGCCGCAGGCAATTCCGCCCCCATCGCCGAGGATCTGGAGCTCAACACCTACAAGGGCATCGCCATCACCAGCCGCTTCGCCGCCACCGATCCTGACGGCGACCCCGTCACCTTCCAGGTGGTGGGCTCCCCCGCCCGGGGCCAGCTGACCCTGGACGAAAACGACTCCGCCGCCTTCTGGTACACCCCCTACGAGGGCAAGAAGGGCAAGGACAGCTTCACCTACGTGGCCGTGGACGATAAGGGCAACGTGTCCCAGCCCGCCACGGTGAAGATCGTCATTTCCAAGCAGACCACCAAGGTGACCTACTCCGACATGGCCGGCGAGGCCGGGGCCTACGCCGCCGTCCGCCTGGCGGAGGAGGACATCTATGTGGGCCGCCGGGTGGGCAGCCTGTACTGCTTCGACCCCGGCGAGACCTTCACCCGGGAGGAATTCCTGGCCCTGGCCATGGAGACTGCCGGGGTGGAGCCCGTCTCCGGCGTGACGGTCACGGGCTTCTTTGACAACGACGCCATCTCCGTCTGGGCCCGGGGCTATGTGTCCGCCGCGCTGATGGACGGCGCCGTCCGGGGCAGCAAAAACGAGCAGGGCCAGGCGGTGTTCATGGCCGCCGAGCCCATCACCTGCGCCCAGGCCGCCGTCATCATCGACCGGCTGCTGGCCATGGAGGACGTGAAGGCGGAGCCCACCGTGGCCGCCCCCGCCTGGTGCGCCCAGGCCGCCGCCAATCTGGAGACGGTGTCCGTCCTCCCCGCCGGGGCGGACCTCACCGCCGACCTCACCCGCAGCGAGGGCGCCCAGATGCTCTCCGCCATGCTGGACGTGCTCCAGGGCCGGGAGAAAAAGGGCTGGTTTAAGTAATGCGGCAAAAAACTTGAGGACGTTTTTTGCCGGTTGGACGCAGGCCGCCGCGCGCACTCGCTGCGCTCGCACACTTGCGGCCTGAGAAGAGTTTTCTGCCGCGCACATGTCACGGCAGAAAACAGATCAAACTTTTTCGCCGCTGCGGCGGCGAACTCTGCGAGGCTTTATGACAGAACACTGCCCCACAGCCACTGGCTGCGGGGCGGTGTCATCGTTCCGTGTTTTAGCGGGATCACTCATCGAACCGGGGCAGGTCCTCGCTCTGGGGGATGGCGTCCCCCTCGTAGGGCATCTCCTCGGGCACGGCGGCGGACATATTCTGGCGGTACTGCATCTCCTGCCACTGCTCCTTGGTGATGAGCAGCTGCCGGGGCTTGGAGCCCTCGAAGGGCCCCACCACGCCCTTTTCCTCCATCTGGTCCACCAGGCGGGCGGCCCGGCCGTAGCCCAGCTTCAGCCGCCGCTGGAGCATGGACACCGACGCCTGACCCACCTCCAGCACCACGTCGATGGCGGCGGGGAGCAGCTCGTCGTAATCCCCCTCCTCGGCGGCGGGGTCGGAGCCGCCCACGCCCTTGGAGCCCTTGTCCTTCTCCTCGGCGTGGCGCTCGATCTCGTGCATGACCTCCTCGTCGTAGTGGGGGGTGGAGCTCTCCTTCACGAAGGACACCACCTCCGCCACCTCCTCCTCGGAGATGAAGCAGCCCTGAACACGCTGGGGCTTGCCCATGCCCAGCGGGGCATAGAGCATGTCGCCCTTGCCCACCAGCTTTTCCGCGCCGGTGGTGTCCAGAATGATGC
>CAVJBM010000230.1:0-9549 GCA_963647775.1 Anaerovibrio sp. | reverse complement strand
CCCGGCAGACCTCCGTGATCGTTCTCAGGGCATCGGGGGCAGACAGTTTGCGATACTGTCAGTTTAATGATTGCTTCTGCGAACTGTTCAGCACGGGGTATGATGGTGGAATCTCCATTCGCTTTTGCGAGTTCAACAACTGGGCTGATGGGAGACTTGATGACAGCATTTTCGTTCCTGCCATGTTGAGCTTTCAAAAGACAAGGAAAGACGGCGTCGCCAGCACTGTCTCCGATTGCGTATTCAATGGAATGTCCGCACACTATAGTTTTTTGATCAAAGGGCATGCACATGAAAAAATAGACGGGTATGCCGTTAAGGTCGAAAAATGCAGCTTTATAAACTGCACTACTGACAGGGAAAGCGGCAAAATCATCAAGATATACGATTACTACTTTCCCCGCCTGAGCAAGAAAAGAAAAGAGCAGACGGTTATATGGGTCTCAAATTGCCGCGGGCTTGATCAAGTCAACAACGGTTCCAATGTAAACACCGATGTCGTGATTAAAACAAAAAATTCTGCGGGTGCAAAAATCGGTGTTGCGTTAGCGACTGTTGTTGCAGGCGTTCCCGGCTATGTCGCGGCAACCTTGATTACGAAGGCGGCGACCGATGATGATATTCATGTAGAATAAGTGGGTCAAAAGAGTGTTAAAGCCCAAGAACAGGCCGTGGAGAGATTACCCCTCCACGGCCTTTCTGTATCATTTCAGTGTAGATACTGGAATATAAACCTCTTCATCTCCCACTCGGCACCGGCAGCAATATACCAAGTTCCCGCTGCCATCGTACACACCATCCGGGTCCGGCATTTGCTCGATCATCACCGTCGCGTTCATTCGGGGATTGCCCCACCGAACCTTCTGCCAGTAGGTTGTCAGGTGTTCCCCGGCCAAATTGGCGCATTCCTCAGATTTCAGCAAGCCGTGATCGTAGCAGAAGTGGTGAACAGCTCCGGCTGCGTCCTGCAATGCAAACTGCTCCCAATAGACCTCATCGAAGCGTGGAGAGAGATAAAATGTCCGCTCCTTTGCGTGGGGTATCAACACATCATAGCTGTCCCGCAGCCGCAGCGGAAGCACGGTTTCCGGCAGCAGGCCATCGGCATCTTTGGAGACTGCTGTCAGGGTGTAATATGCAGTCCCTTTCGGCACCTCCATCTGCTTGCAGGCCAGCAGCGCAAAGCGGAACAGACTATATTGTTCTCCTGCGACCTTAAAATATTTGGCGTAGCGATTCAAGCTATGCAGTTCCTCTATCCCCGGATAATACACCCCGGCGCTGCCGATGGGAACAAAAGTTGAGACTGGAATGGCCCCAAAAGGAAAGGCGTAGTTTCCGTCATCATCGACCCGCCGATCAGACATGAATTCGATCGAATAGCAATCGTAGGCCACATGGGTATCATATCCGAAACGATATTCCTTGTTCGGTTCACAATCCAGACGGAAGGAGCCCAGCGCAGGTGGTTCCGGGACAAAGGTTGGATTGCCCTGACCTCCATACCGCGAGGTGAAAAGGCTCAGGCACAGCTCCGTACCATCGTAAACCGGGTAATTTCCATATAGGAGTCCGTAATCGTAAATGTGTACAGAAATGCACTCGGAGCCGTCCTGCTCAGTGGTTTCCAAGTCAAAGTATTCCGTGTAGACCTCGCTCAGGTCCTCTGCGATGATCAGTCTGCGCTCACCGGCATAGCGGCATACAGAGAAATCGCTATATAATACTGTAAATTCGTTTAAGTGTCCTTATACGAATTTTGACCCTGAAATGCCCAGAAAAGTTCGTTTTACACGGCGATATACGAAGAAAAGCAAAGAAAATTTCCGTTCTACGGCCCTCGAAATCAGGTGTACCGGCAACGGTACCGTGGGTTCGAATCCCACCCGCTGCGCCAAAAATAAGACCATCTGCCTTTGGCAGATGGTCTTATTTTTGGGTTCCGCTCCCTGTGGTCGCTCCACCCCAAGGGGATTTAACGTGCTCGGCGGAAATGAATTCCGCCTGCGCCAAGGTTTTGCTGCGCAAAACGCTTGTGACGGCGCACTCGCGCCGCCCCACTGCGTGGGGCCCCGGTTCGGCCGGTATCCATACTGATACGCCATGACAAAAGGAAGGACATGACGAAAGTCATGTCCTTCCTTTTTGGCTCCGCTCCATTTCCAGCATTTACTCCTTGCGGGAAAGGTTACAAAACGGTTACAATCTGACCAGAAACCTGTAAGGAGTGATCGGTATGAAAACATTGCGGCGGGCCCTGCTGGGCCTATTGCTGGCGGGGGCGCTGACGGCACTGGCACTGCCCGCCCTGGCGGCGGACAGCCTGACCGTGGACGGGCAGGAGCTCTGGACGGCGGCCCGGGCCCGGTACATCAACAGCACCACCTACGTCTCCCTGCGGACGGTGGCCCAGACCCTCCGGCCGGACGCGGACATCTTCTGGCGGGACGGCGCCGCCTGGGTGGAGGCCGACGGCCTCACCCTCCGGGCCTGCCCGGGGGAGCAGTGGCTCACCGTCAACGGCCGGGCCTTTTATATTAAGGATGGCGTGGCCTTCACCGGGGACGCCGTGCTGGTGCCCGTGCGGGTGCTGGCCCGGGCCCTGGGGGCTTCGGTGGACTGGAGCCGGGAGGCCGGCGTCACCGTCCGCTCCGGCAGCGGCGGGCCGGACGCCCGGACCTACACCGACGAGGACCTCTACTGGATGGCCCGCATCATCTCCGCCGAGAGCAGGGGGGAGCCCCTGCTGGGCAAGCTGGCGGTGGGCACGGTGGTGCTCAACCGGGTGGCCAGCGGGGAATTCCCGGACAGCATCTACGGCGTGATCTTCGACCGGCAGTGGGGTGTGCAGTTCACCCCGGTGGCCAACGGCACCGTGTACGACGACCCCACGGAGGAGAGCGTTCTGGCGGCCAAGCTGGTGCTGGACGGGGCCCGGGCGGCGGGGGACAGCCTCTATTTCATCGCCCCGGAGCTGACCTCAAATCACTGGACCATGGAGCACCGCACCTACGTCACCACCATCGGCTGCCACTGGTTTTACCGCTGATTTTGGGCGATTTTTGTCCGGAATGTGGATATGGAGCGGGAAGCGCGGATTATTTTAGAAAAAATGACGAGCGAAACCCCTTGCAAACCGTAACAAAATAGGTTACAATACGGTTACAATTTGAAAACAAATTGTAGCAATCTTGCAAGGAGCGATTTGATGAAGTTAAGAGCAACTGGCTTACTGCTGGCCGCTCTGCTGCTGATCGGGGCTCTGCTGCCCGCGTATGCCGCTGCGGCGGACGCGGAGCCGGTCCCCGAAGCGGAGCAGGCCGAGGTCCAGACGGAGGAGAGCACAACTCCCTTCTATCTGGACGGCGAGCCGATCTCCACCTTCGTATATGACAGCTACGACGGAAATTACTATGTGACGGTGGAGTCCTTTCTGGCCGCCCTGTGCGACGAATCCGCGGTGAACGAGGCCGGCGGCGTCCTCACGGGGGAGGCCGTGATCCGCACCAAGACGGTGGAGGTGCTGGACGAAGCGGCCGGCACCGCCGCGGTGGAGGTGACGGAGAGCACCCTGACCGTGGCGGCCGCGGCGGGCAAGCAGTATGTGGAGGCCAACAACCGCTGCATCTACGTGCCCAAGACCGTGCGCCTGGTGGAGGGCCGGGTGGCCCTGCCCATCCGCACCCTGGCCTACCTGTGCAACCTGAAGGTGAGCTATGACGGCAGCGTGCAGCTGGCCCACGCCCAGGGCGCCCCGGCCTTCCTGTACGACGGGGCCTGGATCTACGACAGCGATTCCCTCTACTGGCTGTCCCACATCATCAACGCCGAGAGCGGCAACCAGCCCCTGGAGGGCAAGATCGCCGTGGGCAACGTGGTGATGAACCGGGTGCGGTCCGCCGGCTTCCCCGACACCATCAAGGCCGTGATCTTCCAGAAGAACCAGTTCAGCCCGGCCAAGACCGGCTCCATCTACCGCACCCCCAACGCGGAGAGCGTGGCCGCCGCCAAGCTGATCCTGGAGGGGGTGGAGATCCTGCCCAGCGCGCTGTTCTTCAACGCCAAGGGCATGAACACCTATGCCGCCCGCAACCGCAGCTATGTGACCACCATCGGCGGCCACGCCTTTTACGAGTAAAACGGCAGGGGAGCCGTCCCATTTCGGGGCGGCTCCCATTTTTTTCGCCGGAGGAGCAAAAAGGGCTTGACAACCGGCGCGGTTCTGCATATAATAACAAAGGCTCTGATGAGCCGCAATTGAACATAGCGGATTAGTGTAATGGTAGCACACCAGACTCTGACTCTGTTTGTGAGGGTTCGAATCCTTCATCCGCTGCCAAAAATAAAAGCACCGCTTTGCGGTGCTTTTATTTTTGGGTTCCGGGCCCAGAAAAAACAGCCGCCGGCAATGCCGGCGGCTGTCTGTCTGCGTCAGGGCTCCGGGTCCGGTTCCAATTCGGAAATGCTCCGGCTGTGGGTCTGCTTGATGCGGTACATCTCCTTGTCCGTGGCGGCCAGAAGGCCCTGCCAGCCGCCCATGTCGGGGGTGTAGCGGCACACGCCCACGGAGACGTCCAGGGAATAGGGCAGGTCCCAGGCGGAGAGGGCGGCGTGGATGCTGGCCACCAGCAGGGAGCAGTCGTCCCGCCGGGCCCGGTGGAGGAGGACGAACTCGTCCCCGCCGTAGCGGCACACGAAGTCCGACGGGCTCATGGGGCAGCGCTTGATGGCCTCGGCCACCAGGGTGAGGGCCCGGTCGCCCTCCAGGTGGCCGAACTCGTCGTTGATGTGCTTGAAATCGTTCACGTCCAGGACCAGCAGGAACAGCTCGGACCCGTCGTTCAGGCTCTGGATGGCCGCGGTGATCTTCTGGTCCAGCAGGGCGCGGTTGTTCAGCCCGGTGAGGGGGTCGGTGCGCACCTGCAGCTCCTGGAGGGAGATGAACACGGACAGCAGGGATACGATCGTGCCGATGAACAGCACGGTCACGTTGGTGAAGATCGCCAGCAGGCCGCAGAGGATGGGCGGAAAGACGAAGGAGGCCGCCGTCAGGGAGCGCCGCCGGCTCTCCATGGTGCCGGCGCGCCTGGCCCGGAACAGGGACGTGATCACCGCCGCGGCGGCGTAGCCATAGGCCACGACGACCTGGATGTAGTAGCCCGGCCCGCGGGCAAAGGTGCCCTCCTCCGTGAGGTAAAACATAAAGTGGGTCCACGGGGTGGAGGCCACCAGCAGGACCACCGCGGCGGCGGGGATCGCCAGGAGGGCAAAATTCCGGGGCCGCAGCGCCCGGTAATCCCCCTGGACCGTGTCGGAGAACAGCAGCCAGGTCAGCCCCGTGGCGACGGAGGAGAACATGTGCAGCCCGTTGAACACATAGCTGACCGCCGGGCCGAAGCCGGGCATCAGCCCCAGCAGGGACAGATAGCCGTTGTTGAAGATCCAGATCAGGTCGGTAAAGCAGAAGGCGATGCCGCTGATCAAAACCAGCCGGAAGTAAAATTTATGGCTGCCGGTGAACCCGGAGGCGTTGGTCTTGATCATCAGCGTGATGAGGATGATGATACAGAAGAGATCGATCTCTGCATAGTAATTTGCGAGCATGAGGCTGGCTCCCTTCCTTGCGGTGATAGGCGAAGGCTGCGGCCCTGTGCGGGTGGGGATTTCTGGGAAACCCAGCAGGGCGCCCTGCTGTCCGGAGGAGCAGACTCCTCCGGACAATGAGCTCTCATGGCCTTTGCGGCTGTCGAAATGTGTCGGCAGGTTATGAAATTATACCAAAGCTTGAAGGAAATGCAAATAGGCATTTTGAGGAAATTTACACCACGGGGTTGGTCGGAGTTGCAGCCGATCCCGCCGCGGGGCTTGTTTCCCCATATAAAGTGTGATATAATAAAACGTCAAACATACTCATGTACCAAATGCGGTTGATAAGGAGCGATTCTGTCATGAAGATCGTTGTTCTGGCCGGCGGCCTCAGTCCCGAGCGCAATGTCTCCCTTTCCAGCGGCAGCAAGATCTGCCAGGCCCTGCGGGACCGGGGGCATCAGGCCGCGTTCATTGATATGTTCCTGGGCACGGCGGGGGACCCCGCCGCCCTCTTCGCCGCCCCCCTGGACCCGGACCTCACCCGCATCGCCCGGCAGGCCCCTGACCTGGCGGCCCTGAAGGCGGAGCGGGGGGGACGCGGCATGTTCGGCCCCGGGGTGCTGGAGCTGTGCGGCCTGGCGGACGTGGTCTTTCTGGCCCTCCACGGCGCCTGCGGGGAGGACGGCCGGGTCCAGGCGGCCCTGGACCTGCTGGGCATCCCCTACACCGGCGCGGGCCATCTCAGCAGCGGCATCGCCATGGACAAGGACCTGACCAAGCGGGTGGCCGCCCCCTTCGGCATCCACACCCCCGCGTGGGAGACGGTGCGCTACACCGCCGCCGACATCCCCGCTATCGCGGCCCGCACCAAGCTACCCTGCGTGGTGAAGCCGGTGGACTCCGGCTCCTCCATCGGCGTGTCCATCGCCCGCACGGCGGAGGAGCTCACCGCCGCCCTCACCGACGGGCTGGCCCTGGGGGGCCACAGCGTCATCGAGCAGTACGTGAAGGGCCGCGAGATCCAGGTGGGCATCCTGGACGGAAAGGCCCTGCCCTCCATCGAGATCGTCCCCAAGGAGGGCTTCTACGACTACGAGAACAAGTACCAGCCCGGCGCGGCGGAGGAATTCTGCCCCGCCCCCATCCCCCCCGAGTGGGAGGACCGGCTGGGCCGCGCGGCGGAGACGGTGTTCCGGGCCCTGGGCCTCAGCGTTTACTCCCGGGCGGACTTCATCGTCACCGAGGACGGCACCCCCTGGTTCCTGGAGATCAACACCCTGCCGGGCATGACCCCCACCAGCCTTCTCCCCCAGGAGGCCGCGGCGGTGGGCATCGACTACGGCAGCCTGTGCGAGCACATCATCGACAGTTCTCTGAAGGCCCGCCGGGCCGGACTGTGAGCAAAGGAGAGGGACGTTATGGAAGCATTGACCCTGAGCCAGCTGCTGGAGGCCACCGGCGGCACTCTGCTGGGCGAATTCAATGACCTGGACGCGGTGTTCACCGACGTGTGCACCGACAGCCGCAGCATCACCCCGGGCTGCCTGTTCCTGCCCCTCCAGGGGGAGCGGTTCGACGGCCACGGCTTCATCAGCGGCGCCCTGGAGGACGGGGCGGCGGGCTGTCTCACCGCCCGGGACCGGGACAGCTACCGCGCTGACAAGTTCTATGTGAAGGTGCGCTCCACCCAGCGGGCCCTGCGGGACCTGGCCCGCTACTACCGGGAGCGGTTCTCCATCCCTGTGGTGGCGGTGACGGGCTCCGTGGGCAAGACCACCACCAAGGACATGGTGGCGGCGGTGCTCAGCGCCCGCTATAAGGTCCTCAAGACCGAGGGCAACTACAACAACGACATCGGCCTGCCCCTCACCGTCCTCCGGCTGGACCACACCCACCAGATCTGCGTGCTGGAGATGGGCATGGACCACGCCGGGGAGATCGACTACCTCAGCGAGCTGGCGGAGCCCGACGTGGCCCTCATCACCAACATCGGGGACGCCCACATCGAGAACCTGGGCAGCCGGGAGGCCATCTTTGCCGCCAAGTGCGAGGTGTTCGGCCATTTGAAGCCGGACGGCCTGGCCGTCCTCAACGGGGACGATCCCATGCTGGCCACCCTTCGGGGCAAGCTGGCCCAGAAGACGGTCTTTGTGGGCAGCGGCGAGGGCATGGACTACACCGCCGCCGACGTGGATACCGGCGACGGCACCCACCTCAGCTGCAGCATCCGCACTCCCAAGGCCCAGTTTCAGGCGGATATCCCGGCGCTGGGCGGGCATATGATCTATCCTACCCTCATGGCCGCCGCAGTGGCGGAGCACTTCGGCATGGCGGCGGACGAGATCCTTCAGGGCATCCGGGCCTTCCTGCCCACCAAGATGCGCATGAACGTGGTGCGCTGCCCCGGGGACTTCATCATTCTGGACGACGCCTACAACGCCAACCCCCAGTCCATGCGGGCGGCGGCCGCCGTCCTGGGGGATGCCCGCGACCGCCGCAAGGTGGCCGTGGTGGGCGACATGAAGGAGCTGGGGGCCAACAGCCAGCTGTTCCACCGGGCCGTGGGCGGCTATTTCGCCCAGGCGGGGGTGGACCGGCTCATCGCCATCGGCGATCTGGCCCGCTGCATCGCCGAGGGGGCCATGGAGGCCGGGCTGGAGCAGGCCAGCTGGTATCCTGACCTCAGTCAGGCGGAGGACGCCCTTCTGCGGGAGGTGCGCTCCGGCGTGACCATCCTGGTGAAGGCCTCCCGCGCCATGGAGTTCGAGCGGGTGGTGGCCTTCCTCAAGGCCCAGGCGGAAAAGTAACGGATAAGAGAGGTACCTTATGATCGACATACAGCTGACCGGCCTGGTCAAGGAATTCGAGGTCGGTCACAGGATATTGGACGGCTTCTCCCTCCAGGTGGACAGCGGGGAGCGGGTGGGCCTGCTGGGCCGCAACGGCGCGGGCAAGACCACCATCTTCCGCATCATGACCGGGCAGGTCGCCCCGGACGAGGGCACCGTCACCATCGCCCCCGGCAAGCGGCTGGGGCTCATCTCCCAGATCCCGGTCTACCCGGCGGGCTACACCGTCCGCGACGTGCTGGACACCGCCTTTGCGCCCCTCCACGCCATGGAGCGGGAGCTGAACGACCTGGCGGCACAAATGGGGGAGAGCAGCGGCAAGGCCCTGCTGGAGCGGTACGACAAGCTGTCCGCCGCCTTCGAGGCCGGCGGCGGGTACGACACCGAGACCCGCCTGAACAAGGTGTGCAGCGGCCTGTCCATCGACGCGGACATGCGCCAACGGCCCTTTGACGCCCTCTCCGGCGGCGAAAAGACCCGCATCAACCTGGCCCGCCTCATTCTGGAGGACACCGACATCCTCCTGCTGGACGAGCCCACCAACCACCTGGACCTGAACGCCACCGAGTGGCTGGAGAGCTATCTGGAGCGCTTCAAGGGCACCGTGCTGGCCATCTCCCATGACCGCTGGTTCCTGGACAAGGTGGTCAAGCGGGTGGCGGAGGTCAGCGACGGCAAGGCGGAGCTCTACTCCGGCAACTACTCCTTCTACGTGGAGGAGAAGGAGCGCCGCTATCAGGAGAAGCTGCGCCAGTACGAGAAGGAGCAGGCCAAGATCGCCCAGCTGGAGAAGTCCGCGGAGCAGCTGCGCACCTGGGCCTTTATGGGCATGGACAAGACCTACAAGCGGGCGGTGAGCATGGAGAAGCGCATCGAGCGCCTGCGCACCACCGACCGCCCCACCAAGGACAAGAAGCTCACCGTCCGCTTCGGCGAGCGGGAGTTCCACGGGGACGAGGCCATGGTCATCGACCATCTGTCCAAGTCCTTTGGGGACCGAACCCTGTTTTCTGACATCAACTTAGAGGTCACCGGCGGCGAGCGCATCGCCCTGCTGGGGGACAACGGCACCGGCAAGTCCACCTTTCTGAAGATCGTCATGGAGGAGGAG
>CAVJBM010000229.1:0-13116 GCA_963647775.1 Anaerovibrio sp. | reverse complement strand
CCCTTGCATTTACCGGTCACGCACAGCAGGAGGATGAGGCCCACCACGTCGATACCGATGAAGATGGCATAGGGAAGATTGTAGCTGCCGTGGGAGGCTTCCAGCGCCACGGCCATGATGACGAAGGCGCCCTTCTGCAGCACGGCGGCGATGGGGGACACCAGGCCGTTGGCGGCGGGGAAGTCATAGGGGCCGTAGACCGCGATGACCATGGAGGGCATCAGGTTCAGCAGGCCGCCGATGCCGAAGCCCACGAACACCAGGGCGATGTAGTTGAACACCCGCACCTGGGCGAAGATCATCAGCAGCAGCGCCAGGATGTAGGAGAACGCGTACACGCAGGAGGCCAGCTTGGTGCCCACCTTCTGGTCCAGCCAGCCCCAGAAGTAGGAGCCCACCAGGCCGATGACCGACGCGATGGTCAGCATCAGCAGGGCCTCGCCGTTGTCAAAGCCCACGCTCATCATCCGGGGCACGAACTGGGACACGATGCCCACCGTGACCATCCACAGCATACCGAAGCCCAGGCCGATGCACCACATGTCCTTGTCCTTGAGCAGCCGGCCCACGGTGAAGGGGCTCTTGTAGGCCCGCATGGCGGCCTGCTGGGCGGCCAGGTCCTCGCAGCCGGTGCTGATGTTGTCGGGATAGGCGCCCACGTCGGCGGGGTAGTCCTTCACCCAGAAGAAGGTCACGATGCCCAGCACCAGGATGACGGCGCCCACGATGACGGAGCTCTTGCCCACGCCCAGGCCCACGTACATCTTGGACAGGATGGCCACGAAGGTGGCGGTGCACAGGGGCGCGCCCATGGTGGCCCAGCCCAGGGCGATGCCCTTCTTGCGGGGGAACCAGTTGCCCATGAGGGTGGCGGTGGCGATGAGGCCGAAGGCGTTGGCCAGGAAGCTGAACACGGTCAGCACGATGAGGTACATGACAGGGGTCTTGACGAAGCCGAAGATGGCGTAGACCACGCCGGTGACGATCAGGGACCAGCCGGCCATCTTGCGCACGCCGGTCTTGAGGACCACCCGGCCGAACACGATGCCGCCCAGAACGGAGATCAGGCCGGCGGGGGTGGCGAAGCCCAGCAGCAGGTTGGGATCGCAGCCGATCTGCATGGAGAAGAAGGTGGGGTACAGGTTCATGGCGTCCGCCGAGATGGCGGCCATGAAGTAGTACAGCAGCATGGTGTAGATGATCATGCTCCAGCCCCACTTGCCGAAGCGGCTGTTGGTCAGTTCGTTGTTTTTCATGTGCTCAGTCTCTCCTTCTCTTCATAAAATCATGGGATAGGGGAAACGCGGGGCATCTGCGCTCAGGCCCAGTTGTCCTTCTCCTCGGCGTAGACGCTGGGCAGGATGGCGGCCAGGTTGGTGAACTCCTTGGCATTGTGCCGCAGCAGGGCCAGGGGGCCCATGGGCGGGATCTTCACGCCGTCGGGGATGCACTTGACGGCCTTGCCGTCGATGACCTGCCAGCCGAACCAGAACCGGCTGCGCAGCTCGCTGCCGCCCTCCACCGGGCGCAGGAAGTGGGTCATGACCACGGGGATGTCGGGGATCTCGCCGCTGCCGTAGGTGGTGCAGTTGGCGCACACCAGGGCGTTGCAGTGCTCGGTGTCGATGAGGCTCTCGTCATAGCCCATGACGCCGGGGCGCTGGAAGTTGATGCGCAGCAGGTCCACGCTGCCCAGGCTGATGTCCTCCCACACGTGGTGGACGCTGCCCCAGTGGCGCTCCCGCATGGACTTGCTCAGGTCCAGGGCCTTGGCGTAGTCGTCCAGGCGGACGTCGTAGTGGTCGTCGGGGTCCCAGATGGCGTAGCGCAGGCGGTCGATGGGGTGCCAGGCGAACCACCAGTCGAACATCTCGCCGTTGACGCCGGGGAAGAAGGTCTTGTTGGCGATGAGGGCGGTGCCGTCGGGCATGAGCCACCAGCCGAACTCGCCGGGCAGATAGCCGGGCTTGAAGAGGTCGTTGCGGTCATGGATGTTCAGCGCGTCGTGCCAGTCGCCCGGCTCCTCGTGGATGGCGGCCAGCTTCTCGGCGGGCACCGGCTCCAGGGGCTTGAGATAATACTTGAAGTAGCTTTTTTTGCGGTCCTCGTTGCTGACGGATACCATAAATGCTTCCTCCTTCAGTTTCGTTTTGGGAGCGCCGCTCCCCTGTAATGCAAGAATAGCATATGACGCTCCCGTTGAAAAATGAAATTCTGCATGTCATCATGTGCAAAACGCATATCGCGCTTTTCTGTTCCTCTCTCCGCTTTGTGGCTTTCCGCCAGTGATTTGGGGCTGATTTTTTCTGTCAAAATGGCCGTCCTGCGGCATGATATGCAAAATTTGCATGTTGCGTTCCGTTCCGATATGCTATGATAGAGGTGATCCTACAGACAGGAGGGCGACCCATGAACAGCTTTGATTGCACCATCACCCAGCTGCGGATGTTCCTGGCGGCGGTGGACCGGGGCAGCTTTCAGGAGGCGGCGGAGGCCATGTACGTGGAGCAGTCCACCTTCAGCCGGCGCATGTCCGCCCTGGAGAGCAGCCTGGGCTACCCCCTGTTCGACCGGGGGAGCCGGCCCCTGCGGCTCACCGCGGAGGGGGCCGTGCTGGCGGAGGCCTGGCGGGGCGTGCTGGCCCGGCTGGACGAGTCCCTGGCGGAGGCGGAGCAGCTGCGCCGCCGGCGGCAGGAGCGGCTGTTCATCTGCACGGTGGACTCGGGCAACGCCCAGTATGTGATGACCGATGCCGCCCGGCAGACCATGGATCGCTTCCCCGGGCTCTCCCTGTCGCTGATGTACACCCCCTTCTCCCAGTGGAAGCGCCCCCTGCTCCAGCGGGAGATCGACCTGTGCCTGACGGTGGAGTTCGAGGCGGCGGCCCTGGACGACCGGTTCGAGCGCGTCTGCGTCCTCCCCTTCCCCAAGCTGGCCTGTATGCTGGCCGACAGCCCCCTGGCGGGGCGGAAGTCCATCGCCGTGGAGGAGCTGCGGGACATGGAGTTCCTCGACCTGGACGAGAGCGTCAGCCCGGAGCACCCGGCCTATGTCCGGGACCTGTGCCGGAAGCACGGCTTTGAGCCGCGGTTCGCCCCGCCGGTCCACGACCCCCACTGCGTCATCGCCGCCCTGCGCCGGCCCGACCAGGTCTACATCTGCGACCAGATCTTCATGGGGTACGACTATCCCCTCTTCTCCTCCGTCCCCCTGGAGGGGATCGCCAGCGGGCTCTACGCCGTCTGGCCCAAGGGCGGCGGCAGCCCCTACATCACGGACTATCTGGACCGCCTGCGGGAAAATTTCGCACGGCGGCGCTGAGCACAAACGCAGCGCACGCGCCCTCCCCCTGTGGGGAGGGCGCGTGCTTTTTGTCCGCATGATCCCGCTGTCCGGCTCACCCCGCCTGACGGCCGCCCTGCTCCAGGGCGATACGGTCGGCGATCATGGCGATGAACTCGCTGTTGGTGGGCTTGCCCTTTACGTTGGACACCGTGTAGCCGAAGTACCGCGCGATGAACTCGCTGTTGGTGGGCTTGCCCTTGACGTTGGAGACGGTGTAGCCGAAGTACCGCTGGAGGGTCTCCAGGTCGCCCCGGTCCCAGGCCACCTCGATGGCGTGGCGGATGGCCCGCTCCACCCGGCTGGCGGTGGTGCCGTATTTTTTCGCCACCGCCGGGTACAATGCCTTGGTCACGGCGTTGATGATGTCCATGTCCTCCACCGTGAGGGTGATGGCCTCCCGCAGGTACTGGTAGCCCTTGATGTGGGCGGGGACGCCGATGTCGTGGATGATCTCGGTGATACGCCGCTCCAGGCCCCGGTCCCCCTCGGCGGCGTCCTCCTCCGCCCCGCCGGCGGCCAGACAGCGGGCCCGCTCGATCACCGCCGACAGGCGGCAGGGCTTGAGCATACAGTAGTCCGCCCCGGCGGCGGCCGCCTGCCGGGCCAGGGCCGGGCTGGCAAAGGCGGAGAGCACCAGCGTCCTGGGCCGCTTGTCTCCCAGGCGCTCCAGCACCTCCAGGCCGTCCGCCTCCGCCAGCATCAGGTCCATCACCACCACGTCGGGCCGCTGCTGGTCGATGAGACGCAGCAGCTCCTCCCCGCTCCCCGTCTGACCCGCCAGGGTCATGTCGTCCTCCTCCGCCAGCAGGTCTGCCAGCATGGCCCGCCACTCCTCCGAACCGTCCGCCAGAAGCAGCTTGATCTTTCGTTCTCCCATGGTAAAATTCCTTTCCGGCTGATTGCCATTTCTTTCCTTTTCTCTGTGCATCTAAAATACCACAGGATGCCGCCCGGTGCAAGTCTTTTTTACTAATTTCTACCATTTTTCGTTCGACAGCATCTGACACCTCTGTCGAACCCCCGGGCGGCCAGCCGGAAGCGGGGGAAGGATCAGCGCTCCGCGGCCTCCAGCATCCGGCCGATGAAGATGCCGTAGCCCTCGGTGGGGTCGTCCACCATCACGTGGGTCACGGCCCCCACCAGCTTGCCGTTCTGGAGGATGGGGCTGCCGCTCATGCCCTGGACGATGCCGCCGGTGGTCTCCAGCAGATGGGGGTCGGTCACCCGGATGAGGAAGTCCCGCCCGTCGGCGGCGCTGCCGCCGGGGTAGACCTTCAGGATCTGGATGGAATACTCCTCCACGCTGTCGCCGGAGATGTTGCTGCGGATCACCGCGTCCCCGGCGCGGACCTCCTCCCGGGCGGCGGTCTCCACCGCCGTGCCGCCGAAGGAAGCCCCGTCCAGGGCGCCGAAGATGCCGTGGGCCGTGTTGGCCGTCAGGACGCCCAGGGTGGCCCCCAGGTCAAAGCTGCCCCGCAGCTGCCCCGGCGCGCCCACCTCGCCCTTCTTCACCCCCGCCACGCTGGCCGGGAGGATGGTGCCGCTCTCCAGCGGCATGAGCAGGGCCGTGTCCACGTCGTTGATGCCGTGGCCCAGGGCGCCGAAGGCCCCGGTGGCCGGGTCATAGAAGGTCACGGTGCCGATGCCCGCCATGGAGTCCCGGATCCAGGCTCCCAGCTTGTAGCAGCCGTCCGCCGGGCAGAAGGCCGGGGTGGCCGTCAGATGCAGCTGCCGGTCCTGCCGCAGGGCCAGGATGGTCACAGGCTGGCCGCCGGCCTGCTGGAGCAGGGCGGTCACCTCCTCAATGGTGTCCACCTCGGTGGAGTTGATCTGGGTGATCACGTCACCCTCCCGCAGGCCGCAGGTCTTGGCCGGGTTCACCCTGCCGCCGTCGGTGACGATCTCCGAGGTGCCCACCACCACAACGCCGTCGGAGTAGAGCTTGATGCCCACGGCACGGCCCACGGGCACCACCGTGGCCGCCTGGGCCCGGGCCAGCGTGGGCCACAGCAGCGCCAGCGCCAGCAGCAGGATCAGCACCGTCCGCACCAGGCCCGCCGGCCTGGGTCTTGTCTCGTCGTTCAATCGCGCTCACCGCCTTTCAAAAATTTGTGGCTTGCCGCCACGCATTTAATATGGCAGCCGGGCGCGGTTTCCCCCGTGGCAAAGTCCGCCGCCGCTGGCAGCCCTGTTTCTGCCAGCGGCGGGAGTGCGGGACGGGCGGCCTTTTATCCTGGAAAAGGCCGGCCCTTTCGTCAAAAAATTCATGTGCGCGCTTTGTACATAGTCTGCCCCGGCGGCAGCATAAACTGTGCACAGGAAAAGAGGTGCGTCTGTGAAAAATCCTACCATTCGCTTCTGGCTGATCCTTCTGCTGGCCCTGACTCTGGGCGTGGCGCTGCATTTTTTGTACGAATGGCTCCCCAGCCCCGTCACGGCACTGGTCTCCCCCGTGCGGGAGAGCCTGTGGGAACACCTGAAAATTTTGTATTTCCCGCTGCTGCTGGCCGGGCTGGTGCTGGGCGGCAAGCGGGAGCGCACCCCCTGGCTGCTGTCCCTGCTGATCGTGTGCGGGCTGATGCTGCTGGCGGGGTGGATCTACCACATCGTGCTGGGCGGGGAGGCCATGGCCTTCGACCTGATCCTCTACGGCGTGCTGATGCTGCTGGGCTTTCTGCTGCCGCGGGTGCTGTGGCCCCTCAGCGAGTGGCCGGGGGTGGGCGCGGTGTGCGCCCTGCTGACCTTCGTCCTGCTGGCGGCCATGATCTGCTTCACCTTCGCCCCGCCCCGGGGGCTGCTCTTTGCCGACCTGTCCTCCGCCCGGACGTTTTTGACCATTCCGGTGTAAAAGATCACCCCCGGCTCCTGTCGGGGGTGATTTTTTATAATTCCATATGTTCAAAGTCGGGCACGAAGCCCTCGCCCACGGAGCCCAGGTCCTGGACATAGCCCTCCAGTCCCAGGGCGGCCATGTACTCCTTGGCGGCCCGCAGCTCCGAGGGGCGCACCGTCCGCCGCAGCTCCGGGCAGGCGGCCAGATCGCCCATGGGGGTGTACTGGGCCATGAGGGAGAAGAGCACCGCCCCGGCGGGGAACTGCTCCGCCGCCCAGTCCATCACCAGCCTGGCCTCCGCCAGATGGCCGGGCAGCAGCAGGTGCCGGATGAGCACGCCGCTCTTCAGCAGGCCGTCCTCCCCAAAGCGCACGGGGCCCCGCTGGCGGTACATCTCCAGAATGGCGGCCTTGGCCGCCGCCGGATAGTCCTCCGCCCCGGAGAGCCGCCCGGCCAGCGCCGGCGTCACATACTTCAGGTCGGGCAGGTAGATGTCCACCTTGCCCTCCAGCGCCCGCAGGGTCTCCACCTTTTCGTACCCCCCGCTGTTCCACACCACCGGCAGGCCGCCGGGCACCGGCCGGGCCAGCACCTCCGCCAGCACGTGGGTGAACTGGGTGGGGGTCACCAGCTCGATGCAGTGGACCCCCTCCTCCGCCAGCCGCCGGAACAGGCGGTACAGCCCGTCGGCGTCGGTGTCCTTCCCCCGGCCCTCCCGGCTGATGGACGCGTTCTGGCAGAACACGCACCGCAGGGTGCAGCCGGAAAAGAACACCGTCCCCGCCCCCCGGGTGCCGGAAAGGCAGGGCTCCTCCCACAGGTGGGCATAGCCCCCCGCCAGCCGGGGGAGGGCCGGCATGGCGCAGAAGCCCGCCCCGTGGGCCTCATCCCGCGGGGCGGCGCAGTTTCTGGGGCAGAGGGTGCAGATCATTTCCCCGGCGCGTCGGGGCCCAGGTCCCCCGCCTTCCAGTGGCGGCGGCACAGGCCGATGTAGCAGTCGTTGGCCCCCAGCACCACCTGGGCCCCCTCCTTGAGCACGGTGCCGTGCTCGTCAAAGCGGGCGTTGCAGGTGGCCTTGCGGCCGCACCAGCAGATGGTCTTGATCTCCTCGATGATGTCGGCGCAGGCCAGCAGCGCCTGAGATCCGGGGAACAGCTCCCCCCGGAAGTCCGCCCGCAGGCCGTAGCAGATCACAGGTACGTTCAGGTCGTCCACCAGATCGGTGAGATAGGCCACCTGCTCCCTGGTGAGGAACTGGGCCTCGTCCACGATGATGCACTGGTTGGCTTTGATCTCCTCCGGGCTCATGGCCTGGAGGTCCTCGAACCACACGCAGGGGTAGGTCAGCCCGATGCGGGAGCCCACGATGGGCCTGCCCTCCCGCTGGTCGATGACCGGCTTGACCATCAGGGCCCGCTGGCCCCGCTCCTCGTAGTTGTAGCGCACCATCAGCGCGTTGGCAGACTTGCTGGAGCCCATCACGCCGTAGCGGAAGTAGAGCTTCGCCATCCTCTTGTCCTCCTTATATTCTCTCCTGCACCAGCCGGGTCATGGCCTCGAAGGCCCCCGGAATGGCGTACCGTTCCGTCAGCTCCCGGCTGTCCGCCCACACCCAGCCCGCCGACAGGCTGTCGTCCGCCGCCGTGACGATCCGGGCGGTCATGTGCCACTCGATGTGGGTGAAGATGTGCTTCGCCGTGCAGCCGAACTCGATCTGCTCCGCCGTGACCCCCTCGGGCAGGGCGTCCTCCGTGCCGTTGGGGTACTCCCACAGGCCGGCCAGCAGGCCCTTGTCCGGCCGCCGGCGCAGGGCCACCCGGCCCTCCCGCAGGACGAGCCACACCGTCCGCTCCTCCACCCGGCGGGCCCTCTTGGGGGCCTTCACCGGCAGGGAGCCGATGCGGTCCTCCTGCAAAGCCGCGCAGAATCCCCGTGCGGGGCAGCGGCCGCACAGGGGCGCGCCGTTGGGCAGGCAGACCATGGCCCCCAGCTCCATCATGGCCTGGGTGAAGGCCCCGGGGCAGTCCACCGGGATCAGCGCCGCCAGCTCCTCCGTCACCCGCCTTTTCATGGCGGGGGTGGTGATGTCCCCGTCATCGCCGGTGATGCGGCTCACCACCCGCAGGACGTTGCCGTCCACCGCCGGCACCGGCTGGCCGAAGGCGATGGAGCAGATGGCCCCGGCGGTGTAGTCCCCCACCCCCTTCAGGGCGCGGACGCTCTCGTAGTCCGCGGGGAACACGCCGCCGTGCTCCGTCATGATCTGCCGGGCGGCGGCCTGGAGGTTGCGGGCCCGGTTGTAGTACCCCAGCCCCTGCCACAGCTTCATCAGCCGCTCCTCATCCAGGGCCGCCAGGGCGGCCGCGTCGGGGGCTTCCTCCAAAAAGCGCTGATAGTACCCCAGCACCGCCGCCACCCGGGTCTGCTGGAGCATGATCTCCGACAGCCAGACGTGGTAGGGCGTGGGGTCCTCCCGCCAGGGGAGGGTGCGGGCATTGTCCCGGTACCACTCCAGCAGGGGGATGGGCAGTTGTTCCAGAGGGGTCATGGCGTGTCCTCACTTGCAGTTGGATTTTCCCCAATATACCACAGGAAGCGGGATTTTTCAACGGGAAAAGGCGGAAAGGGTCGGCTCCCACGGAGATTCTCCGGGGAGCCGCCATTCTTTATTCCAGCACCCCCGGCATGTGGGCGCGGATGAAGTCCAGATATTCCCGCACGCCGGGGCCGCCGGGGTCCAGCCCCTCCGCCGAGCGGGCCACCACCCGCCGGTCCATTTCCCGCTGCCCCTCCGGGATGTCCTCATAGCGGTGGACGATCAGCTCGCCCCGCCGCTCCCGCTCCAGCAGGGCGGCCAGCAGGTCCGGGACGTGCCGGGCCTCCGCCACGGGCACCTCCTCCTGGCTGAGATAGACCCAGGGCATCTTCTCCAGCGCGGGCCACTCCCCCTGGCAGGTGTAGACCCAGCCGCTCTGGCCGCCGTAGATCTCCGCCAGGGCGCCGGGGAAGTACTCGTCGTAGTGGAGCACGCCGTCCCGCCAGAAATAGGGGAACCACCCCTGGGGCGGGGGCAGGGGGTTGTGGGCGTAGAGCAGCGCCAGTGGCTCGCTGTGGGTCAGGTAGACATAGGGCTTCCCGTGGTTGGACAGGGCGGGGCGCAGGGCGGCGATCCCGCCGGTGGGGCTGCCGTGATAGAGTACCATACCATCATCTCCTTCCGCCCCATCTTAGCGAAGGCAGGGGAAAGAACAAGGCTTGTTCTTTCCCCCTGGATCTGATATAATAGAAGTACAGAAAAGCCCCCCGGACGGCGTCCGGGGGGCTCTTTTACCATGGGTCAGTTCATCAGGGAGCACACCAGCTCGGTATACTCCGCCGGGTCCTCCAGGGGCAGGCCCGCCAGCAGCTCCGCCTGGGCGCAGAGCACCTTGGCGTACCGGCCGGCCCTGTCCTTGTCCCCGGCGTCCAGCGCGCCCTTCAGGGCGGCATAGGCCGGGGCGGCGGCGTTGAGCTCCAGCACCCGCTGGGCCTTCATGCCCGCGGCCATGGGGTCCCCCGCCTTGGCGAAGTACTTCTCCATCTCCAGGCTCATGGGGCCCTCGGCGGTCATGCACACGGGGGCGGACTTGAGAATGCGGGACAGCCGCACGGCGTACACCTTGTCCCCCAGGGTCTCCTTCACGAAGTCCAGCACCGGCTTGGCCTCCTCGGACTGCTTATCCTGCTCCGCCTTCTCCTCGTCGCTCTCGGGCAGGGCGTCGGGGTCGGACACGGACTTCAGCTTCTTGCCGTCCACCTCCGCCAGGGCCTGGACCACGAACTCGTCCTCCTCGGCGGTGAGCACCAGGATCTCGTACCCCTTGTCGGCGATGCGCTCCACCTGGGGCAGGCGGGCGGCCTGGCCGGCGGACTCGGCGCAGACGTAGTAGATATACTCCTGCCCCTCCGCCATGCGCTCCACGTACTCGCTGAGAGAGGTCAGCCCGCCCTCCTTGGAGCTGGCGAACAGCAGCAGGTCCCGCAGCAGGTCCTTCTTGGCCCCGTACTGGTCCACGATGCCGTACTTGATCTGCCGGCCGAAGGCGGCCCAGAACTTCTCGTACTTCTCCCGGTCGTCCTTCATCAGCTTGACCAGCTCGTTCTTGATCTTCTTCTCCAGGGCGGTGGCGATGACCTTCAGCTCCCGGGTGTGCTGGAGCATCTCGCGGCTGATGTTCAGGGAGAAATCGGGGGAGTCCACCACGCCCCGGACGAAGCGGAAGCAGTCGGGCAGCAGGTCGGCGCACTTGTCCATGATGAGCACGCCGGAGGAGTACAGCTGAAGTCCCTTCTCGAACTCCCGGGTGTAGAAATCATAGGGGGCCTGACCGGGGATGAACAGCAGGGCGTTGAAGGTCACCGTGCCCTCGGAGGCGGTGGTGATGGTGGCCAGGGGGGCCTGCCAGTCCATGAACTTGTCCTGATAGAAGCTGTCGTACTCCTCCTGCTTCACCTTGGAGCGGGGCCGCTGCCACAGGGGCACCATGGAGTTCACGGTCTTTTCCTCCGTGACGGTCTCCCACTCGGGCTGCCAGTCGTCGCCGGCGTCGGCGGGCTTCTCCTTCTGGCGGTAGTCCTCCACCATCATGCGGATGGGGTGGCGGATATAGTCGGAGTACTTCTTCACCAGCTCCCGCAGGCGGGCGGTGTCCAGGTACTCGCTGTACTTGTCGTCCTCGGTGTCGGGCTTGACGTGCATGATCACGTCGGTGCCCTCCCCCTCCTTCTCGCAGGGGGTGACGGTGTAGCCGTCGGCGCCCTCGCTCTCCCAGCGCCAGCCCTGCTCCTCCCCGTGGCGGCGGGTGATCACCGTCACCCTGTCCGCCACCATGAACGCGGAGTAAAAGCCCACGCCGAACTGGCCGATGATGTCGGCGGCCTTGGGGTCGTCGTTCTCCTGCTTGAACTGGAGGGAGCCGCTCTTGGCGATGGTGCCCAGGTTCTTCTCCAGTTCCTCGCCGGTCATGCCGATGCCGTTGTCGGACACGGTGATGGTGCGGGCGTCCTTGTCCACGGAAATGGTGATCCTATAGTCGCTCCGCTTGGTCTTGACGCTGTCGTCCGTCAGGCCCAGATAGGCCAGCTTGTCGATGGCGTCGCTGGCGTTGGAGATGATCTCCCGCAGGAAGATCTCCTTGTGGGTGTAGATGGAGTTGATCATCAGGTCCATCAGCCGCTTGGATTCCGCCTTGAATTGCTTCTTTGCCATGGTATATGCACCTCTATCAAAAATTTTATTTATCGTTTCAGGGCGCTGCGCGCCGTTTAGCACTCGCTTTCTCTGAGTGCTAATTTACTATAATACACCCCGCCGCAAAATGCAAGAGACTTTGCAGAAAATTAACAAATGCCCCGGGCATGACCGGCCCTTCATCGGGGCATGATGAGTGTGGGCGCGGCCGCCGCCCGGCGGGAAAAAAGGGTTGCATTTACATAATGCGGTATGCTATAATCGGCATGAAAATAATAGCCGTACTGCGGCCTGCGGAAAGACGGAGTTCCTGCGTTTTCCGCGGTACCGCCCTCCGGGCCCGTCTGCCGCGGCTTTCCCGCGGCCGCCCGTGACCAGGCTTTCCATACAAAGGACAGAGGTGCTTGCTTTGAAAAAGTATGTGATCCGCGGCGGCCGGCCGCTTTACGGAAAAGTCACTGTCAGCGGCGCGAAGAACGCCGCCGTCGCCATCATCCCCGCCACCCTGCTGGTGGAGGGGGCCTGCCGGGTGGAGAACCTCCCCCAGATCAGCGATGTGTCCCTGCTGCTGTCCATGCTGCAGGAGCTGGGGGCCAACGTCCGCACGGTGGACCGCACCACCATGGAGGTGGACAGCACCGTCATCGACAACCACGCCGTTCCCTACGAGATCGGCCGCAAGATCCGGGCCAGCTACTACCTGGTGGGGGCCCTGCTGGGCCGCTTCGGCTGGGCCGAGGTGCCCCTGCCCGGCGGCTGCGACCTGGGCGGCCGGCCCATCGACCAGCACATCAAGGGCCTCACCGCCCTGGGGGCCACGGTGGAGGTCAAGAACGGCTATATCTGCGCCACCACCAACGGGAAGCGGCTCCAGGGCAGCCACATCTATCTGGATGTGGTGTCCGTGGGGGCCACCATGAATTTGATGCTGGCCGCCGTGCTGGCGGAGGGGCAGACCGTCATGGAAAACGTGGCCAAGGAGCCCCACATCGTGGACCTGGCCAACTTCCTGAACTCCATGGGCGCCCAGGTCACCGGCGCGGGCACCGACGTCATTAAAATTCAGGGGGTGGAGCGTCTCACCGGCGGCGAGTACTCCATCATCCCCGACCAGATCGAGGCGGGCACCTATATGGCCGCCGTGGCCGCCGCCGGCGGCCAGGTGCGGGTGTGCAACGTCATCCCCAAGCACATGGAGTGCATCACCGCCAAGCTGATGGAGATGGGCGCCCAGGTGGAGGAGGATGGGGACACCCTCATCGTCACCCGCACCGGCCCCCTCCAGCGGGCCAACGTCAAGACCATGCCCTACCCCGGCTTCCCCACGGACATGCAGCCCCAGATCGCCGCGGTGCTCTGCCTGGCGGAGGGCACCAGCGTCCTCACCGAGGGCGTGTGGGACAACCGCTACCGCTATGTGGAGGAGTTCCGCCGGCTGGGGGCCAACATCCAGGTGGACGGCAAGATCGCCGTCATCGAGGGGGTGGACCACCTCACCGGGGCCCCCATGGTGGCCTGCGACCTGCGGGCGGGGGCGGCCATGATCATCGCCGCCCTGGCTGCCCAGGGGGACAGCGAGATCACCAACATCAAGCACGTGGAGCGGGGCTACGAGGACATCGTGGGCAAGCTGTCCGGCATCGGGGCGGACATCGCCATTGTGGACGTGCCCGATCCCGACACCGAGAAGGCCGCCGCCGCGGGCTGA
>CAVJBM010000228.1:0-2352 GCA_963647775.1 Anaerovibrio sp. | reverse complement strand
GCGCACCAACACCATCCTCCAGTCCGCCTTCTTCGCCCTGGCCAAGGTCATGCCCCAGGAGGAGGCCATCGGCTATATGAAGGACGCCGCCACCCACTCCTACCTGAAGAAGGGCCAGGACGTGGTGGATATGAACCACAAGGCCATCGACCTGGGGGCCACCGCCTTCGTGAAGGTGGACGTGCCCGCCGCCTGGGCCGACGCCAAGGAGGACAAGCCCATCGTCCTGCGGGAGGGCAAGCCCGCCCTGCTGGACATGGTGGAGAACATCATGGAGCCCGTCAACCGCATGGACGGCGACTCCCTGCCCGTGTCCAAGTTCACCGCCCATGTGGACGGCACCTTCGAGCTGGGCGCCTCCGCCTATGAGAAGCGGGGCGTGGCCGTGTCCGTGCCCGCGTGGAACGCCGCCACCTGCGTGCAGTGCAACCAGTGCGCCTACGTCTGCCCCCACGCCACCATCCGGCCCTTCGCCCTCACCGAGGAGGAGGCCGCCAACGCCCCCGCCTGCGCCCAGATCGTGGACATCAAGGCCGGCAAGGGCAAGGGCGTGTACAAGTACTCCCTGGCCGTCAGCCCCATGGACTGCATGGGCTGCGCCGTGTGCGTGGGCGTCTGCCCCACCAAGAGCCTGACCATGGAGCCCCTGGAGCAGGAGGCCGCCAAGCAGCCCGCCTTCGACTATATGGTCTCCAAGGTCTCCGTGAAGGAGGACATGACCGGCGTGTCCAACGTGAAGGACAGCCAGTTCAAGACCCCGCTGCTGCAGTTCTCCGGCTCCTGCGCCGGCTGCGCCGAGACCAGCTATGCCCGCCTGGTGACCCAGGTGTGCGGCGACCGGATGTTCGTGTCCAACGCCACCGGCTGCTCCTCCATTTGGGGCGGCCCCGCCGCCACCTCCCCCTACGCCGCCGATCACAACGGCCGCGGCGTGGCCTGGGCCAACTCCCTGTTTGAGGACAACGCCGAGCACGGCCTGGGCCTGTGGACCGGTCAGAAGGTCATCCGCCAGAGCCTGGTGGACAAGACCCGTCAGCTGCTGGCCGGCCACTGCGCCGACGCCATCCGCGAGACCGCCCAGAAGTGGCTGGACACCCTGGACGACGGCGCGGCCAACTCCGCCGCGGCGGACGCCTATATCGCCGCCCTGGAGGAGAACGTCAACACCATCGACGACACCCTGGCCTTCTTCCGCAGCGACTACGCCAAGAACGCCTTCGGCGACAGCCTGCCCGGCATGATCGCGGCGGCTGAGGCCCACAAGGCCGCCGGCGGCAAGTGGTGCACCTGCGACGCCTGCACCCTGGCCCTGGAGATCCTGGACAAGAAGGATTACCTGCGCAAGAAGTCCGTGTGGATCTTCGGCGGCGACGGCTGGGCCTACGACATCGGCTACGGCGGCCTGGACCACGTGATCGCCTCCGGTGAGGACGTGAACATCTTCGTGTTCGACACCGAGGTCTACTCCAACACCGGCGGCCAGGCCTCCAAGGCCACCAACATCGGCGCCGTGGCGCAGTTCGCCGCCGCCGGCAAGTCCGTGGCCAAGAAGTCCCTGGCGGAGATCGCCATGCAGTACGGCTACGTCTACGTGGCCCAGGTGGCCATGGGCGCCAACCCCGCCCAGACCCTGACCGCCATCCGGGAGGCCGAGGCCTACCACGGCCCGTCCCTCATCATCGGCTACGCCCCCTGCGAGATGCACTCCATCAAGGGCGGCATGGCCAACTGCCAGGCGGAGATGAAGCGCGCCGTGGACTGCGGCTACTGGAACCTGTTCCGCTTCAATCCCCAGCTGAAGGCCGAGGGCAAGAACCCCTTCACTCTGGACTCCAAGCAGCCCAAGGGCGGCTACCGCGAGTTCCTGATGAACGAGGCCCGTTACAGCCGCCTGACCCGGGAGTTCCCCGACCGGGCGGAGGAGCTGTTCGAGCGCAACGAGGAGTCCGCCATGGAGCGCTGGGATCACCTCCAGCGGCTGGTGGAGCTCTACAAGTAAATCTCACTTTGGCCACCGGGCCCGCCGCAGATGCGGCGGGCCCGGTTTTTTTGCGCCCGGGGCTGCGGCCCCTACAGACGGCGCTCCCGGGATCGCCGCGGGGGCGGCCCGGCTGCCGCGAAGGCGGGAACGCGGCCGGCCGGGCGGGGGAGCGCTCCCTTGATCGCTCTGTTATGATATATCACGGCAGACCCGCCGTGCGGATGGGGGCTTCTTGGCGATTTTTTATAAAATCTGCGGGGAATTCTAAAAATTCCCCGCACAAGATGGACATCCGCAGACGGGAAAAAGAGCACAAAAATATTTATTTTTCCCATGACGTCAAGGACTTCGCCGTCTCCGGCCCGAAGTTG
>CAVJBM010000227.1:0-2162 GCA_963647775.1 Anaerovibrio sp. | reverse complement strand
GGGCTACGGCTACGGCGGCGAGGGCGACTGGAAGGTGGCGGCCATGACCGCCATCCTGAAGGCCATGGGCAAGGACGGCAACGGCGCCTCCGCCTTCATGGAGGATTACACCTATCATCTGGCGGCGGGCAGCGAGTACAGCCTGGGCGCGCACATGCTGGAGGTGTGCCCCTCCGTGGCCGCCGGCCGCCCGCGCATCGAGACGCATCACCTGGGCATCGGCATGAACGAGAAGGACCCCGCCCGCCTGGTGTTCGAGGGGAAGGCGGGGCCTGCCATCGTGGCCAGCCTGATCGACATGGGGGGCCGGCTGCGGCTGATCGTGCAGGATATCGAGGCGGTGAAGCCCATCCTGCCCATGCCCAACCTCCCGGTGGCGCGGGTGATGTGGCGGGCCTATCCCGACCTGACCACCGGCGTGGAGTGCTGGATCACCGCCGGCGGCGCACACCACACCGTCCTCAGCTACGACGTGACCGCGGAGCAGATGAGGGATTGGGCCAGGATGATGGACATCGAGTTCGTCCACATCACGAAGGACACCACCGTGGACGCGCTGGAGCGGGAGCTGTTCCTGAACGATCTGGCCTGGAAGCTGAAGTGAGGGGCGAGCCTATGGACCTGAAAAAGACGGCCATCGGCATTGAGCTGGGCTCCACCCGCATCAAGGCGGTGCTCATTGACGAGAAGCATGTGCCCGTCGCCGGCGGAAGCTATGAATGGGAAAACCAGCTGGCGGACGGCATCTGGACCTACTCCCTGGAGGACGTGCACAGGGGCGTGCGCGCCTGCTACGCCGCGCTGAAGGCCGATGCGGCCGAGAAGCTCGGCGTCACCCTGACCGAGACGGGGGCCATCGGCGTGTCCGCCATGATGCACGGCTACCTCCCCTTCGACGGGGAGGGCAGGCAGCTGGCGGAGTTCCGCACCTGGCGCAACACCATCACCGGGGAGGCCGCCGCCCGGCTGACGGAGTTGTTCCGCTTCAACATCCCCCAGCGGTGGAGCATCGCCCACCTCTATCAGGCCATCCTGAACGGCGAGGCCCACGTGGGGAGCATCGCGCGGCTGACCACGCTGGCCGGATACCTCCACTATCTGCTGACCGGGGAGCACGCCGTGGGCATCGGAGAGGCTTCCGGCATGTTCCCCATCGATTCCGGCAAGCTGGATTACGACGAGGGGATGCTGCGGAAATTCGACACGATCAGCGGGCAGCCCTGGAAGCTGCGCGGCATCCTGCCGCGGGTGCTCACCGCCGGGGAGCGGGGCGGGACCCTCACCGAGGCCGGCGCGCGCTTTCTGGACCCTGACGGCGACCTCCGCCCGGGCATCCCCGCCGCCCCCTGCGAGGGGGACGCCGGGACCGGCATGGCGGCCACCAACTCCGTCCGTGTGCGCACCGGCAATGTCTCGGCGGGCACGTCGGACTTCGCCATGGTCGTCACCGACCGTCCCCTGGGCGTCCACAGGGAGATCGACATGGTGACGACGCCGGACGGCGCGCCGGTGGCCATGGTGCACTGCAACAACTGTACCTCCGACATCAACGCCTGGGTGGAGCTCTTCGGGGAGTTCGCGGACCTGATCGGCGCGCCCCGGGACAGGGGCGCCCTCTTTACCGCCCTGTTCCGCAAGGCGCTGGAGGGGGACGCCGACTGCGGCGGGCTGCTGTCCTACAACTATTACTCCGGCGAGGGAGTCACCGACCTGGACGGGGGCAGGCCGCTGTTCGTCCGCCGGCCCGACGCGTCCTTCACCCTGGCCAACTTTATGCGCACCCACCTGTTCTCTGCCCTGGCGACGCTGAAGCTGGGCATGGACATCCTGACCGGGGATGAGGGCGTCGTCATCGACCGGCTATACGGCCACGGCGGATTTTTCAAAACGCCGGAGGTGGGGCAGACCATGCTCTCCGCCGCCATCGGCGTACCGGTCAGCTGCATGGAGACCGCCGGCGAGGGCGGGCCCTACGGCATGGCGCTGCTGGCCGCGTACATGGTGCGCCGGGAGGCGGGCGAGACGCTGGCCGACTATCTGGACCGCAGGGTCTTTGCCGATGCCGTCTCCTCGGTCAGAATGGCGGAGGCGCGCGACGTCGAGGGCTTCCGCGCCTTCATCCGGGCGTATCGGGCCGCGCTGCCGGTGGAGCGGGCGGCGGT
>CAVJBM010000226.1:0-5308 GCA_963647775.1 Anaerovibrio sp. | reverse complement strand
GACGCGGCGCCTTTTTTGTCAGAAGCGCCGAGCGCCCGGGAGCAGGCCGGATGGAAATTCCGCCCGCCGATGCCCGGCAGGCATCCTGTCTTACTGTAGGGGCCGCCGCCCTCGGCGGCCCACACGTTGCAGGCGGCAGCACCGGGAGGTGACCCCATGACATTTGAAGAGCTCCGGGACAAGGCCCACTCCCTGCCCCTGCGGCCGGGGGTGTATATCATGCAGAACGCCCAGAGCACCGTGATCTACGTGGGCAAGGCCAAGGCCCTGCGCAACCGGGTGAGCCAGTACTTTCAGGACCAGAGCCGCCACAACGCCAAGACCCGTGCCATGGTGGCGCAGATCGACCACTTTGACGTCATCGAGGTGGGCACCGAGTTCGAGGCCCTGGTGCTGGAGTGCGCCCTCATCAAGCGCTATCAGCCCCACTACAACATCCTGCTGAAGGACGACAAGGGCTACCCCTATATCCGCCTTACCGTGCGGGAGCCCTACCCCCGCTTTTCCCTGGCCGCCCGGCCTGCGGAGGACGCAGCCCGCTACTTCGGCCCCTACGGCAGCCGCGGCGCCTCCCAGGACATCATCGACGCCATCCGTCAGGCGCTGAAGCTGCCCTCGTGCAGCCGCCGCTTTCCCCGGGACATCGGAAAGGAGCGGCCCTGTCTCAACTACCACATGGGCCTGTGCGACGGCTACTGCCGCCCGGCGATGGACCAGTCCCGCTACAAGGAGGCCATCGGCCAGGCGGTGGCCCTGCTGGAGGGGCGGCTGGACCAGACGCTGGCGGAGCTCACCGCCGAGATGGAGCAGGCTGCGGAGGACCTGGCCTTTGAGCGGGCCGCCCAGCTGCGGGACCGCATCAGCGCCCTGCGCCTGCTGTCCAAGCGGCAGAAGGCGGTGGCGGGCTCCCTGGCGGACACCGACGCCGTGGGCTTTTACCTGGGGGAGGCCAAAAGCTGTTTTGTGGTGCTCCACTATGTGGAGGGCGAGCTGGCCGCCAAGGATTGGCAGCTGTTCACCCTCCCCCTGGAGGAGACCGGGCCGGAGGCAGTGGCCGCGCTGACGGTGCAGTACTACAACGGCCGGGGGACCCTGCCCCGGCAGATCCTGCTGCCCTGTGCCATCGACGGCATGGAGGAGCTGGAGCGGATGCTCACCGAGGCCGCCGGGCGCAGGGTGGAGGTGCTGGCCCCCCAGCGGGGGGCCAAGGCGGACCTGGTGGCCATGGCCAACGAGAACGCCGCCGGGGAGGCCCAGCGGGCCGCCACCGCCGAGGAGCGGGCCGCCCGGCTGACCCTGCTGCTGGGGGCCCAGTTGGGGCTGGACAAGCCCCCCAAGCGCATCGAGGCCTTTGATATCTCTAACACCGGCAACGCCGACATCGTGGCCTCCATGACCGTCCACGTGGATGGCAGGCCCCTGAAGCGGGACTGGCGGCGGTTTATTTTGAAGGACATGCCCCACGCGGACGACTACGCCTCCATGGAGCAGGTGGTGGAGCGCCGGCTGCGCCGCTGGGCCGACGGGGACGAGCATTTTTCGCCCCTGCCCGACCTGATGCTCATTGACGGCGGGGCGGGGCAGGTGAAGGCCGCCCTGGCCGCCATGGATGCGGTGGGGGTCCATGTGCCCGCCTGGGGCATGGTGAAGGACGACCGGCACCGCACCCGGGCCCTCCAGGCCGCCGACGGCCGGGAGATCGGCCTGCAGCAGGTGCCCGCCCTGTTCGCCATGGTCGGCCGCATCCAGGAGGAGACCCACAACTACGCCATCGACTTCCACCGCCAGCGCCAGGCGGGGCACCTGAAGGGCTCCGCCCTGGACGGGGTGCCCGGCATCGGGCCCAAGCGCAAGGCGGACCTGCTGCGGCAGTTCAAAAGCCTGAAGGCCATCAAGGCCGCCACGGCGGAGGAGTTGGCCGCCGCGGTGCCCAAAAGCGCCGCCCAGGCGGTATACGACTATTTTCACAAGGAGGATGCCCCATGCGCGTCATCACCGGAACCGCCCGCGGAAAGCGGCTGAAGGAGCTGCCCGGCCTGGACACCCGCCCCACCACCGACCGGGTGAAGGAGGGCCTGTTCAACATCATCCAGTTCGACATCGAGGGCCGGCGGGTGCTGGACCTGTTTGCCGGCACCGGCCAGCTGGGCATCGAGTGCCTCAGCCGGGGGGCGGCGTACTGCGACTTTGCCGACTGCTCCGCCGCCGCCATGCGGGTCATCAAGGAGAACGTGGCGTCCTGCGGCTTTGCCGACCGGGCCGCCTTCCACCAGAAGGACTTCACCGCCGTGCTGGCCATGCCGGGAAAGAAGTACGACCTGATCCTGCTGGACCCGCCCTACGCCTCCGGCTGCATAGAACGGGCGCTGGAGCGCATCGCCGACATTGACATTGTGACGGGAAATGGTATAATAGTATGCGAGACTCCGGCGGATCACACCCTGCCGGACCTGCCGGCGCCCTACGTCAGGGGCCGGGAATACCGGTACGGCAGGATCAAGCTGACCCTGTACCGCAGGAGCGTGTAACATGAGAAAAGCCATTTATCCGGGCAGCTTTGACCCGATCACCCTGGGCCACCTGAACATCATCAAGCGGGCGGCCGGCATGTTCGACGAGTTGATCGTGCTGGTCAGCGTGAATTCCAGCAAGAACAGCGGCCTGTTCACCCCGGAGGAGCGGGTGGACCTCATCCGCCGGGTGACGGAGGAGTTGCCCAACGTCACCGTGGACATCTGCGACGGCCTGCTGGCCGACTACGCCCGGAAGCACCGCTCCAAGGTGCTGGTGAAGGGGCTGCGGGCGGTATCCGACTTTGAGTCCGAGGCACAGATGGCCATGATCAACGCCAAGCTGAACACCAGGCTGGACACGGTGTTTTTGTATACCGAGCCGAAATACGCCTACCTGAGCTCCACCGTGGTCAAGGAGATGGCCCGGTACGGAGCCAGTCTCACCGACTTTGTGCCCCGCCAGATCATCGAGGATGTGGAGCGCAAGGTGCGGGAAAATCAGACAAAGAAGGAGCGATGAGCCATGGCCACTGCCGTAGATGAACTGCTGGACATGCTGTTTGACATGATCGACGAGGCGAAGAACGCCACCTTCAGCAGCGATAAGTGCGTGATCGAGCGGGACAAGGCCCTGGACCTGGTGGAGGACATCAAGGCCCAGTTCCCCGTGGAGCTGGCGGAGGCCAAAAAGGTCCTCAGCGCCCGGGCAGAGTACGTGGCCGCCGCCAAGCGGGAGGCCGACGAGATCCGCAAGCGTGCCGAGATCGAGGCCAGCCAGATGGTGAACGAGGCCCAGATCATGAACCAGGCCCGCCAGAAGGCCAACGAACTGATGGCCCGGGCGGAGCAGAAGGCCAAGGAGGTCCGCCACTCCGCCAACGAGTACTGCCTGGACATCCTCCAGCGCACGGAGGAGGCCCTCACCGACGCCCGGGAGGAGATGCACCAGACTCACCTGCGCTTCAAGAACGCCATGGGCTCCGCCCCGGCGGAGCAGGCCCCGGCCCAGAAGAACAGCCGCCTGTACGACGCCGAGGCGGATCAGTAACGAGCCAAAGCTCCCCGCCGCACTGCGGCGGGGAGCTTTTTTTGCGGCGGAGCGCCCGCGCGGCCATCCGGACAGATGAAAAAGGCCCCTGCCGCGGAAGCGGCAGGGGCCTTTGGCTTTGATTTTTGCGGTTTACTCGCTCCGCAGGGCCTCCACAGGGTCCTTGCGGGCGGCCACCCGGGAGGGGATGAGCCCGGCGATGATGGTCAGCAGGGCGCTGATGGCCACCAGGATCGCCGCCCCCGCCGGGGGCAGGGCGGCCTTCAGCCCGGCGATGCCGGTGTAGTGGTACAGGATGGCGTTGATGGGCAGGATGAGCAGCAGCGTCACGGCGATGCCGATGACGCCCGCTCCCAGGCCCACGATGAGGGTCTCGGCGTTGAACACCCGGGATACGTCCCGCTTGGAGGCGCCCACGGCCCGGAGGATGCCGATCTCCTTGGTGCGCTCCAGCACGGAGATATAGGTGATGATGCCGATCATGATGGAGGACACGATGAGGGAGATGGACACAAAGGCGATGAGCAGATAGCTGATGCCGCTGATGATGTCGGTGATGGAGCTCATCAGCAGGGCCACGTAGTCGGTGTAGGTGATCTGGTCCTTTTCCTCCTTGCCCTCATTGTACTGGGCGATGAGGTCGGCAATCTCGTTCTTGTCCGCGAAGGTGGAGGCGTACAGGCTGATGGAGGAGGGCACGTCCAGATCCACATAGCCCAGCAGGTCCAGGTTCTGCTCGTAGGTGGAGCCGGACCGGGTGGCAGGCATGTAGCGGTCGTAGAGGTAGACCAGCTGCCAGTCCTCAAAGGGCTGCACCGGCAGGGGGGAGGATGCCGTCCCGCTGGCGGCATCCAGCATGGCGGCCAGCGTCTCCAGGCTCATGGCGCCCAGCTGCTGCTGGACCCCGGCGGCATACTGCTCCCGCACCTGCTGGCGGATGGCCTCCTCCACCTGGCCGAAGAGCTCGTCGTCGCTCATCTTCTGGATATAGGAGGCGATGGTGTCCGCGTCCACCCCCATCTGCCCGGCGTACTGCTGGGTAATCATGGCCTCGATGTCGGCCCGGCTGAGGCCCTCCATCTGGGCGGAGACGATCTGCTCCACATACTCGTCGGAGGGCTGGCCCATGACGTCGGTGTAGGCGGCGGCCTTCTCCGCGTCGGAAAGGCCGGCCAGATACTCGGTGATGGCGGCGGCCTTCTCGGCGTCGGAGGGCTCGGGCTCCCCCTCCACGGGGAAGGGCAGGCCGGAGAGCACGTCGGTGTCCGGGTCGTCCAGCTGGGCCTTCACCAGGTCAGACTGGGCGGTGGCGTCGATGGCGTAGGAGGTGAGGGCGCTGGTGTAGCCGATGGAGCCGGCCAGCATGGAGCCGCTGTCCACGGCGGCCTCGCCGTTGGGCCGGACGATGCCCACCACCTTCAGCGTGGTGCCCACGTCCTCGCTGTTGTAGAGCAGCTCCAGCCCCGCCTTGGTTTCGGACAGGTCGGCGTAGGTGCCGGAGCCCGCGTCGTACTGATACCGCTCGGAGGGGAGGATGAGCTTGAAGGTGGTGCCGCACAGCTCCTCATAGGTCCAGCTCTCCCGCTCGCTGTCCGTCTCTTCGCCGTTCTGGAGGGCGTCAAGGGTGGTCTCCATGCTGTCGTGGGACAGCAACCCCAGCGCGTACAGCATCAGGTCGGACACCTCGTTGTTCTCGTCCACAAACAGCACGACCTCATCGTAATGCTCCGGCCAGCCGCCGTACAGC
>CAVJBM010000225.1:0-5944 GCA_963647775.1 Anaerovibrio sp. | reverse complement strand
CCGCCGGCAGGTCCTCCGGCGCGGGGGGCGCGTCCGGGTCGGGCTCCGGGCTGTCCGTGGGCGGCTCGATGGGGTCGATGGTCCGGATGGGGTCCGGGTCCCGGGTGGGGCTCCCCACCGGGGCATCCCCGCCGCAGGCGGACAGCAGGCCCAGCAGGGCCAGGGCCAGCAGCAGCGCCGCGAACCGTTTCATAGGCAGTTCCTCCTTCGCCTTTCGGCGTCCTTTTCTCCATTTTAACAGGCGAAAGGCGGAAAATCAAGGAAAAACGCCGGCCCAAAGGCCGGCGTTTGCCCGTTTACGCGGGGTCGTACTTTTTGACGAAGGCCGGGACGTCGTCGAAGTCCTTCAGCCGCCGGCCCAGCTCCTCGTGGGTCCAGTCCCACCAGCGGATGCGCTCCAGCGCGGCGATAGTGTCCGCGTCGTAGCGCCAGCCCATGTGCCGGGCGGGGACGCCGCCCACGATCTCGTAGGGGGCCACGTCGTGGGTCACCACCGCCCCGGCGGCCACCACGCCGCCGTCCCCGATGGTCACGTTCTTCATGATGATGGCGTTGTGGCCGATCCACACGTCGTTCCCGGTGGTCACGGGGCTCTGCCGCCGCCAGTCCAGGATGCGCTCATCGTTCTCCCCCAGGCCGTAGTGGGCCGCCCGGTAGGTCAGGTGATGGGCCATGGCCCGCTCCCGCATGGGGTGGTTCACCGGGTTGATGCGCACGCCGGTGGCAATGGAGTTGAACTTGCCCAGGCGGGTGTAGATCACGTCGTTGGAGCCGAAGAGGTAGGTGTAGTCCCCGAAATAGGTCTCCTCCGCGATGCAGTGGTCCCCCAGCTCCACATAGGCGCCGAAGGTGCAGTTTTTCACCGTGCAGGTGGGGTGGATCAGGGGCTCGTCGGGCCGCAGATCCTTGGAAAAGTCCAGCATAGGGCCGCCTCCTTACTTGCCGGTGTTCAGCACGTCCTTATTCTTCACAAAATACTCCACGCCGGAGTACAGGGTGGTGGCGGCGATGACGATGATGCACACCCAGCCCAGCCAGTTGGGAATGGGCAGGTGCATCAGGCACAGGCACACCATGGTGGAGAAGGTCTTGACCTTCCCCGACCAGCCGGCGGCGATGACCCGGCCGTTGTCCACCGCCACCAGCCGCAGGCCGGACACGGCGAACTCCCGGGCCATGACGATGACCAGCGCCCACGCGGGGAAGCGGCCCATGGCGCAGAAGCAGATCATGGAGGTGAGCACCAGCACCTTGTCCGCCAGCGGGTCCATGAACTTGCCGAAGTCGGTGACCTGATCATAGTGCCGGGCGATGTAGCCGTCGGCAAAGTCGGTGACGCTGGCCGCGATGAAGATGACGAGGGCCACGATGTTGTTGCCCGCGAAGTCCAGATACCACATCAGCAGGTAAACGGGGATGAGAATGACCCGCAGCAGGGTCAGCTTGTTGGCAGTATTCATTGTTCAGTCTCCTTTTCTGGGTCAGCCCTCGATCTCGCCGGTGAGGTCGCCGTCGGACACGCCGGTGATGCGCACCCACACGAATTCCCCCGCCGGAATGACGTCCGCCGCGGTGAAGAGCACCCGGCCGTCGATGTCCACCGAGTCGGCATAGGTGCGCCCCACGTAGCAGCCCTCCCCAGCGTCAAAGCCCTCGCACAGCACCTCCATGCAGGTGCCCAGCCGGGCCTCGTTGTACTCGTCCATGATGCGGGACTGGAGGTCGCACACCAGCTCCACCCGGCGCGCGGCCACCTCCGGGTCCACCTGATTTTCCATGGCGGCGGCCAGGGTACCCTCCTCCGGGGAGAACTGGAACACCCCCGCCCGCTGGAGCTTCTGCTCCCGCAGGAATTGGCACAGCTCCTCGAACTCCTCCTCCCCCTCGCCGGGCAGGCCGCAGATAAGGGAGGTACGGAGCACCACGTCGGGCATGGCGGCGCGCAGCTTGGCGAAGAGAGCCTCGATCTCCGCCCTGGTGCTGCGGCGGCGCATGGCCTTGAGGATGCCGTCGTTGGCGTGCTGGATGGGGATGTCCAGATAGTGGACGATCTTGCGCTCATGGGCGATGACGTCGATGAGCTCGTCGGTGACGGCCTCGGGGTACAGGTAGTGCAGGCGGATCCAGTGGAAGGGCAGCCTGCACAGCTCCCGCAGCAGCCCGGCCAGGCTGGTGCCGTCCTTCCGGTCCCAGCCGTAGCGGGTGATGTCCTGGGCGATGACGATGAGCTCCTTCACGCCCCGGTCGGCCAGTTCCTTCGCCTCCGCCAGCAGGGCGTCCATGCCGCGGCTGCGGTAGCGGCCCCGCAGCTTGGGGATGATGCAGAAGGCGCAGCCGTTGCTGCACCCCTCGGCGATCTTCAGGTAGGCGGTGTAGCCGGGGGTGGTGACCATGCGCTCCCCGTCGTCATAGGCGGAGGCGATGGGGGCGAAGTGCTCCGCCCGCTCCCCCGCCGTCAGCTCCTGAATGGCGGCCACCACGTCGGTGTAGCTGCCGGTGCCCAGCATGCCGTCCACCTCCGGCAGTTCCTTGCGGATGTCGTCGGGGTACCGCTGGGTCAGGCAGCCGGCCACCAGCAGCTTGCCCAGCCGGCCCCGGGCCTTCAGCTGGCCCAGCTCGATGATGTTGTCGATGGCCTCGCTCTTGGCGGCCTCGATAAACCCGCAGGTGTTGAGCACCGCCACGTCGGCGCCGTCCGGCTCCCCGGTGACGGTGTAGCCCGCGTCCCGGCAGAGGGCCATCATCTGCTCGGTATTCACCAGATTTTTGGCACAGCCAAGAGAAATAAACGCGATTTTCACAAAGATCGCTCCTTAAATGTTCCTCAGATCCCGATCAAAGCCAGGTGACCCGCCCCTCCCGGCGGGGCGGCATTCCGGGCGTCTGGTCGGGCCAGCCCAGGCTGACCGCAGCCACGAACTCCCCCTTGTCCGGGGCGAACTGCTCCCGCAGCTCCCCGCCGAAGCCCATGCGCTGGGGCGCGGACATCCAGCAGGTGCCCAGCCCCTCGGCCCAGGCCCCCAGCAGGAGGTTCTCGATGGCGGCGGACACGCTCTGCATGGCGCCGTCCCGGTCGGGGTAGCTGTCCTTCAAAAAGTACACCAGCACGCACACCGGCGCGCCCCCCAGCTTCACCAGGAAGTTCTCGGTCTCCGTTACGGTCTCCGGGTGGTTGGCGAAGCGGTCCTTCAGCACCGGGCGGAACTTCTCCGTCACCCGGACCATGACCTCCCGCAGGCGGGCCATGGCCTCCGGCGAGCGGAGCACCACAAAGTGCCAGTGCTGGAGATTGATGGCCGACGGCGCCGCCGCGGCGCACTCCAGCACCCGCTCCAGCACCTCATCGGGCACCGGGTCGCTCTTGTATTTCCGCACACTGCGGCGGGTCAGCAGACACTCTCGCGCGTCCATGGGCAGTCCCTCCTATTCCTCGTCTGTATCCCCCAGCCGGGCCAGGGCGGCGGAGATCTCCCCCCAGCCGTAGCCCCGGCGGGCCAGAAAGTCGGATACCTTTTTCAGATTTTCCCGGGTGGGGGGCTCCCCCCGCAGCTTCCGCTCCGCCAGGCGGAGCAGATTCTCGCCGCCGCTCTCCCGGCTGGCCAGAGCCCCGTCCCACAGCTCCCGGGGCACCCCCCGGCGGTACAGCTCGTCCCGCAGCTTCCGCTCCCCGAAGCCCTTGCCGCCGTAGTGGCGGACGATGGCCTCGGCATAGGCCCGGTCGTCCAGCAGGCCCAGCCGCTCCATGCGGTCGGCGGCGGCCTCCGCCGCGGCCCGGAGGGCCTCCCGCTCCGCGGCCAGCGCGTCCGGGTCGGGCGCGGGCTCCGGCTCCTCCCCCGGCTTCCGCCGGCGGCGGGGCGGGGCGGTAAGCTTGTCCACCAGCTCCCGTCTGGACATGCTTCGGGCGGACAGCAGTTCTGCTGCCCGCTCGTTCAGTTTACTCTGTCCGGCGGCGGCCGTCAAGGCCGCCGCCTCCTGTTCGCTCAATTCCTGCCCCTGATAGAGGGACAGCCTGACCACGTCCCCCTCGCTGACCCGCAGGAGGGAGCCGTCCTCAAACCATACCAGCCACCGCCCCTGCTTGTGCCTGGACGGCTCCAGCTTCTCAATTCTCATCCTTCAAAGTCGTCGGCGGACACGTCCACCGCCCGACCGGCAGCCCGGGCCGCGATCTGGGACTGGCGGCTCATCAGCTTGAAGGAGTTGGCTCGGATCTCGGCCTCGATCTGCTCGGCCACGTCGGGGTGCTCCACAAGATACTTCTTCACGGCATCCCGGCCCTGACCCACCCGGGTCTCTCCCATGGAGAACCACGAGCCGGATTTCTGGATGATGTCCAGCTTCACGGCAAGGTCCACCAGCTCGCCCAGCTTGGAAATGCCCTCGCCGTACATGATGTCGAACTCCGCCTCCCGGAAGGGGGGGGCCACCTTGTTCTTCACGATCTTGGCCCGGGTGCGGCTGCCCACCACCTCGGAGCCGTTCTTGATGGCCTCCACCCGGCGCACCTCGATGCGCACGGAGGAGTAGAACTTCAGCGCACGGCCGCCGGTGGTGACCTCCGGGTTGCCGTAGACCACGCCCACCTTTTCCCGCAGCTGGTTGATGAAGATGACGATGCAGTTGGTCTTGGAGATGGAGCCCGCCAGCTTCCGCAGGGCCTGACTCATCAGCCGGGCCAGCAGGCCCACATGGCTGTCGCCCATGTCGCCCTCGATCTCCGCCCGGGGGGTGAGGGCGGCTACGGAGTCCACCACCACCACGTCGATGGCGCCGGAGCGCACCAGTGCCTCGCAGATCTCAAGGCCCTGCTCGCCGGTGTCCGGCTGGGAGATGAGCATGGAGTCGATGTCCACGCCCAGGGCGCGGGCATAGGTGGGGTCCAGGGCGTGCTCGGCGTCGATGAAGGCCACCTCGCCGCCCCGCTTCTGGGCCTCGGCCACGATATGCAGGGCCAGCGTAGTCTTGCCGGAGGATTCCGGGCCGTAGATCTCGATGATGCGCCCCTTGGGCACGCCGCCGATGCCCAGCGCGATGTCCAGCGACAGCGAACCGGTGGGGATGGCCTCCACCACGATATGGGCGTTTTCGCCCAGCCGCATGATGGAGCCCTTGCCAAAGTCCTTTTCGATCTGGGAGATCGCCGTTTCCAGCGCTTTTTTCTTATCCGAAGCGGGCGCCGGGGATTCCATCGGCTTTTTCTTGTCTGCCATGCTTCATCCGTCCTTTCCGATTCCGCGGGGGCTTTACGCTTCCCACGCGCTCAGTCTCTCATACAGCAAGTCCAATAAAACGGACTTTAATTCAGAATGCCCTTCACCACGCGCCAGTGGTCGCCGGGGTCCTTGAAGGTCTCGATATTCTCATATCCCTGCCCGGCCATGATGTACTCCACCGCCGGGGCCTGATCGCAGCCGATCTCGAAGGCCAGCATCCCGCCGGAGCGCAGGGCGGACTTCCAGCCCGAGGCCACAGCCCGGTAAAAATCAAGGCCGTCCTCTCCCCCGTCCAGCGCCATCATTGGCTCGTAATCCCGGACGGAGGCGTCCAGCCCGGCGAGGTCGCCGGTGGGAATATACGGCGGATTGCACAGGATCAGGTCGAAGTCCCACAGCGCGGAGGACGGCGCTTCCAGCGCGTTGGCGCGGATGACGCTGACCTGTGCGGTCAGATTGCACCGCCGGACGTTCTGGCGGCACACCCGCAGGGCATCCTCCGACCAGTCGGCCAGAATGACCCGGGTGTTGGGGCAGCTGGCCGCGACGGCCAGCCCCACGCAGCCGCTTCCGGCGCACAGGTCCAGCACCCGCGCCCCGTCGGGCAGATCTTTCACGAACACGATGCCCCGGTCCACCAGCGTCTCGGTGTCCGGCCGGGGAATGAGCACGTCCCGGCAGATGTCCAGCGTCAGGCCGTAAAACCCCCACTCGCCGATGATGTATGCCAC
>CAVJBM010000224.1:0-6414 GCA_963647775.1 Anaerovibrio sp. | reverse complement strand
ATCATCAACGATACAAAGAGGAATGAAACATGGGCTTTTTTGACAAAGTAAAGAAAATCGGCATTTTCAACGGCTTTTCCCAGCTGGACGACGACTTCTACGACGAACTGGAGGAATCCCTGGTGATCGCCGACATGGGCGCGTCCACCACCATGGAGGCCGTGGAGGAGCTGCGGGCCCGCTGCAAGGCCAATAAGATCAAGGACGTGGAGGGCGCCCGGGCCTGTATGCGGGAGATCCTGGCCGAATACCTGACCATCGGCGACCCCGCCGTGCCCATGGACACGGTGCCCACGGTGGTGCTGTTCATCGGTGTCAACGGCGTGGGCAAGACCACCTCCATCGGCAAGCTGGCCGCCCTGTGGAAGCGGGAGGGCAAAAAGGTCCTCCTCTGCGCGGGGGACACCTTCCGCGCCGCTGCCGCGGACCAGCTGACCATCTGGGCCGACCGGGCCGGGGTGGACATCATCAAGCAGCACGAGGGGGCCGACCCCGCCGCCGTGGTGTACGACGCCATGAGCGCCGCCCGCGCCCGGAGGAGCGACCTGGTGCTGGTGGACACCGCCGGGCGGCTCCACAACAAGCAGAACCTGATGAACGAGCTGAACAAGATCAGCCGGGTCATCGACCGGGAATTCCCCGACTCCCACCGGGAGACCCTCCTGGTGCTGGACGCCACCACCGGCCAGAACGGCCTGATCCAGGCCAAGCAGTTCGCCCAGGCCGCCGGCATCACCGGCATCGTCCTCACCAAGCTGGACGGCACTGCCAAGGGCGGCATCGTCATCGCCATCGCCAGGGAGCTGGGCGTGCCCGTGAAGTTCGTGGGCGTGGGCGAGGGCGTGGACGACCTGCGGCCCTTTGACGCCAAGGAATTTACCGAGGCACTTTTGTAACACAGAAAGGAAGCGGACGAGCATGTCCCGTATCGACGGAAGAAACTACAACGAGCTGCGCCCCGTGACGCTGGAGACCGGCTTTGTGAAATACCCGGAGGGCAGCGTCCTGGTCACCTGCGGCAACACCAAGGTGCTCTGCTGCGCCAGCTTGGAGGCCCGGGCCCCCAAGCACGTGCCCGAGGGCACCGGCTGGGTGACGGCGGAGTACTCCATGCTCCCCCGGGCCAACCGGGAGCGCTCCAGGCGGGACATCGACAAGCTGAAGCTGTCCCCCCGCTCCGCGGAGATCCAGCGGCTGGTGGGCCGCTCCCTCCGGGCGGCGGTGGACCTCACCCGCCTGCCCGACCTGACCATCACCGTGGACTGCGATGTGCTCCAGGGGGACGGCGGCACCCGCACCGCCTCTGTCACCGGCGGCTATGTGGCGCTGGCCCTGGCCTGCCGCAGGCTGGTGGAGGACGGCGTCCTGCTGCGCAGCCCCATCGTCCACCAGGTGGCGGCGGTGTCCGCCGGCATCGTGGACGAGCAGCCCATGCTGGACCTGTGCTACGAGGAGGACTCCTCCGCCCAGGTGGACCTGAACTGCGTGATGAACGAGGAGGACTGCCTCATCGAGCTCCAGGGCACCGGCGAGGGCCGGGCCTTCACCGTGAAGGAGCAGCAGGAGCTGGTGGACCTGTGCCGCAAGGGCATCCGGGAACTGATGGCCAAGCAGCGGGCCGTGTTGGAGGGCTGAGCGATGAAGCTGATATTGGCGAGCAAGAATCCGAAAAAGCTGGCGGAGCTGCGGGAGATCCTGTCCGGGCTGGGGGTGGAGGTCTGCTCTGAGGCGGATGCCGGCGTGGATGTGGACGTGGAGGAGACCGGCGCCACCTTTGAGGAGAACTCCCTGCTGAAGGCCAGGGCGGTCATGGAGGCCGGCGGCCTGCCCGCGGTGGCGGACGACTCCGGCCTGTGTGTGGATGCCCTGAATGGCGCGCCGGGGGTGTACTCCGCCCGGTACGGCGGCCCCGGCCTGGACGACGCCGGCCGCTGCCGTCTCCTGCTGGAGAATCTGCGGGGCCTCGGCCCCCGGACGGCCAGGTTCGTCTCGGCCATCACCTGCTGCCTGCCCAACGGCGATGTGCTCACCGCCCGGGGGGAGTGTCACGGCACCATCGCCTTCACCCCCATGGGCAGCGACGGCTTCGGCTACGACCCCCTCTTCTGGGTGCCGGAGCAGAAAAAGACCTTCGCCCAGATGAGCCACGAGGAAAAGAACGCCATTTCCCACCGGGGGAAGGCCCTGGCCGCCTTTGCGGAGGAGCTGAAGAACTACCTGGCCCGGCACCCGGAGCTGGCATAAGAAAGGAACACACAGAATGACGGATCTGACAAGCAAGCAGCGGGCCCAGCTTCGGGGCCTCGCCAACAGCATCGACACCATCCTCCACGTGGGCAAGGACGGCATCGGCGCCAACCTCATCAAGCAGGCGGACGACGCGCTGGAGGCCCGGGAGCTCATCAAGGGCCGGGTGCTGGAGAACTGCCTGCTCTCCCCCCGGGAGGCGGCGGACGCCCTGGCCCAGGCCACCCGCAGCCAGGTGGTGCAGGTCATCGGGACCAAATTCGTTCTCTACCGCGAGACCCACAGCAGGGAAAAGGACAAACGTATCAAGCTGGTGCGGGCCTGACCTGCGCCGCATGGCCGCCATCGGCGGACCGGCGCGGGCGCGCCGTCACGAGCATTTTGCGCAGCAAAATCTCGGCGAAAGGGCAATTCACTTGCCCTGAGCAAGTTCAAAAAGCGGGGGCCCCACGGGGCCTGACCCGTGGGGTGCAGGTCATCGGCACCAAGTTCGTCCTCTACCGCGAGACCCACAGCAAGGAAAAGGATAAGCGCATCAAGCTGGTGCGGGCCTGACCTACACCGCAAGGCCGCCGTCGGCGGCCCGGCGCGGGTGCGCCGTCATGAGCATTTTGCGCAGCAAAATCTCGGCGAAAGGGCAATTCACTTGCCCTGAGCAGGTTCAAAAAACGGGGTCCCCACGGGGCCTGACCCGTGGGGGAAGCGCATCAAGCTGGTCAAGGCATAAACAGTTGGCCCAATTTTTCGAAAAGGGGTGCAGCATATGAAGATCGGGATCTACGGCGGCAGCTTCAACCCGCCCCACCTGGGGCACCTGGCGGCGGCCAGGGCGGCCCTGTCCGCGCTGGAGCTGGACAGGCTCCTCATCGTGCCGGCGGCGGACCCGCCCCACAAGGTGCTCACGCCGGACTCCGCGCCGCCGGAGGACCGGCTGGCCATGGCCCGCATCCTGGCCGACCTGCTGCTGGACCCCCGGGTGGAGTGCTGGGACGCCGAACTGGCCCGCCCCGGCAAAAGCTACACCTCCGACACCCTCCGCACCGCCCATGAGCGCTGGCCGGAGGCCGAGCTGTGGCTGCTGGTGGGCACGGACATGTTCCTCTCCCTCCAGGACTGGCACGAGCCGGAGGTCGTCCTCTCCCTGGCGAAGGTGTGCGCCTTCGGCCGGGGCGCGGCGGACGGGAAGGCCCTCTTCGCTCCCCAGCGGGTGCGGCTGGAGCGGGACTACGGCGCCGAGACCGTCCTGCTGACCATCCCCGATCTGGTGGAGGTGTCCTCCACGGAGGTCCGGGCGGCCCTGGCCGCCGGACAGGGGGGCGCCTGTCTGCCCCGGCCGGTGTACGGCTACATCCTGCGGAAAAAATTATATGGAACTTTTGCGGAGCTCTCCCGTCTGACTATGGAGGAGCTGCGCTGCGTATCCTACTCCATGGTAAAGGCCAAGCGCCTGGCTCACATCATGGGCACGGAGGAGACGGCGGCGGCTCTGGCAGAGCGGTGGGGGGCCGACGTGGCGAACATGCGCCGGGCGGCCATCCTCCACGACTGCACCAAATACGACAGCAGGGAGGAGCATCTGGCCATCTGCGACCGGTACGGCGTCCCGCTGGACGACCTGGAGCGGAGCGCGGAAAAGCTGCTCCACGCCAAGAGCGGCGCGGCCCTGGCCAAGTATGTTTTCGGCCAGGACGACGAGGTGTTCTCCGCCATCCTCTACCACACCACCGGCCGGGCGGACATGACCCTGCCGGAAAAGATCCTGTACATGGCCGATTATATCGAGCCCAACCGGAACTTCCCGGAGGTGGAGGAGATGCGGGCGCTGGCCTTCTCCGATCTGGACCGGGCGGTGCTGATGGGGGTGGACCTCACCATCGCCGAGATGACGGAGCGGGGCATGCCCATCCACCCCAACACACTGGGCGCCGAGGCGTCCCTGCGGAAAGGACAATAACATGACCCAATACCACGGAAAACGCGAGCAGCCGAGAGAGAAGAAGCAGAAGCACACCGGGCGGAGGGTGATCCTCATCGTCCTCATCGTGCTGGCGGTGCTGGCCCTGGCGGCGGTGCTGGTGTACAAGCGCTATGTGGTGAAGCCCGAGGTCCCCTCGGAGGATCACCCCCAGGTCACCGTGCCGTCCCAGATGGAGGGCACCCTTCAGGACAAGGTGGACGGCGCGCGCAAAAGCGCCTCCATCTACACCATCCTGGTGGTGGGGACGGACACCAGCTCCAACAACACCGACACCATGATGCTGGTGACCTATGACGTGACCAACCAGAGCGCCACGGTCATGTCCATCCCCCGGGACACCCTGGTCAACGCCTTCGGTACCTCCCGGTACACCCGGCTGAACTCGGTCTATGCCGCTTACGGCGGCGGGGAGGAGGGCATGGCCGCCCTGACCTACGAGGTGTCCGAACTGGTGGGCTTCGTGCCCGACTTCCAGATGTTCATCCAGTGGGAGCTGGTGGGCCTGATGGTGGACGCCATGGGCGGCGTGGAGTACGACGTGCCCTACCACATGGAGTACGACGATCCCGCTCAGGACCTGCATATCTATATTGAAAAGGGCCTCCAGACCCTGGACGGGGAGCACGCCATGCAGCTGGTCCGCTGGCGGAAGAACAACCCCGGCGTGTCCAGCGGCGGCGGCACCGGCAGCGACCTGAACCGACTGAAGGTGCAGCAGGGCTTCCTGGCGGCGGTGCTCAAGCAGCTGCTCCAGCTGAAAAACGTCACCCGGGTGAACGAGCTGGCCCGTCTGCTCAGCGACAACATCACCGGCAACCTGACGCTGGAGAACCTGTGCTGGTTCGGCTCCCAGGCGGTGTTCGGCGGGCTGAAGGCAGAGGACGTGGAGTTTACCACCATGCCGGTGCTCTCCGCCAACCCCTATGTGTACCCCGACCGGGCCCAGCTGCTGGAGCTCATCAACACCAAGCTGAATCCCTATAAAAAGGAAGTCACCCTGGATCAGCTGGACCTGATCTATTTCGACGCCGACGGGACTATGCGGTCCACGGGCAAATAAGGAAAGGAGCAAATACTTTGCTGACATCGAAGGAACTGGTGGAGATCGCCGTCAAGGCCCTGGACAGCCGCCGCGGGCGGGACATCCGCGTGCTGCACACGGAGGATCAGACCACCCTGGCGGACTATTTCGTCATCTGCAGCGGCACCTCCAACACCCAGGTGCGCGCCCTGGCCGAGGCCGTGGAGGACGCCATGAGCCGCGCGGGGGAGGAGCCCCATCACATCGAGGGCCATCAGGGGGGCGAGTGGACCCTGCTGGACTATTCCGCCGTGGTGATCCACGTGTTCACCGAGCAGGGCCGGGAGTTCTACTCCCTGGAGCGGCTGTGGTCCGACGCGGAGAGCGTGGACGTCAGCGCCCTGCTGACCAAGGACTGATCCCGGCGCGGATGCTGTCGGGGAGCGTGAAGCTATGAACTGTCCGTACTGCGGCCGGGAAATGCTGCCGGGCCGTCTCCACAACGGCAAGCAGCCCGTGCAGTGGCTCCCTGACGGGGAGAGACCGTCCGTATTTGCCTTTGCGGCCGCGAAGAAGGGGATTTCTCTGCGGAACAGCTTTGGGGCAGGCGGGTATCAGGCAGCGGCGTTTTACTGCGAAAAATGCAAGATCGTGATCGCACCAACAGATCAATGAAGAGAGGCTTTTGATATGGAAGGACAAGAAGCGAAGAAAGTGATGCTCTCCGGCATCCAGCCCAGCGGCGACCTGCACCTGGGCAACTACCTGGGGGCCATCAAGAACTGGGTGGAGCGCACCGACGAGTTTGACAACTTCTACTTTATGGCGGATATGCACACCATCACCGTGCGGCAGACCCCGGCGGACCTCCGCCGCCGCACCCTGACCCAGCTGGCCCAGTACATCGCCTGCGGCCTGGACCCGGAGAAGAACACCCTCTTCATCCAGTCCCACGTGCACCAGCACGCGGAGCTGGGCTGGGTGCTCAACTGCTACACCATGTTCGGCGAGCTCTCCCGCATGACCCAGTTCAAGGACAAGTCCGCCAAGCACAAGGACAACATCAACGGCGGCCTGTTCACCTACCCCTGCCTCATGGCGGCGGACATCCTGCTCTACCAGCCGGACTACGTCCCCGTGGGGGAGGACCAGAAGCAGCACGTGGAGC